>JAYVEE010000314.1:0-3066 GCA_043749005.1 Polaromonas sp.
TTTATTCATCAGTCGTTCTTCACGTTTCAAAAACCTTATTGCGCAAGCGGCGCATCAAATACCAGATCGTGAACAGCACAACAGGAATAGCAAGCGCTGCCGCTACTTCCGGGTTGACAGGCCAGCCCAGCGATTTGCCGCCCCGTGCCAAAAACAGCACCAGCCCCACGATGTAATAAGTAATGGCCGCCACTGACAAGCCCTCGACAGTGGCTTGCAGTTTAAGTTGCATGCCCTGGCGTTCATTCATGGCCCCAAGCAGCGCCTGGCTGCTTTGCTGTTGTTCAATTTCCACCCGGGTGCGCAGCAGGTTACTGATGCGTGACACGCGCTGGCTTAATGCGTCTTGCCTGCGCGTTGCCCACTGGCAGGTGCTGCGCGCCGGACTGAGCCGCCGGTCCATGAATTCACGAATTGTTTGCAAGCCCGCCAGGCGAGACTCAGCAATATCGTCAATGCGCTTATCTACCAGTTCAAAATACGCGCTGCTGGCTGAAAACCGTGAATGGCTGGTGGCATGCTGGCTTTCAACCTGGCCGGCCAGGCGTGTCAAGCGGTCAAGCAATTGCGGCTCTTCATCGCGGCTGGCGCTGCGGATGGAGCCCGCCAGCTCGGCCAGTTCACGCTCAGCACTGCTCAATACCTCTGCTGCCTCACGCGCAGCGGGCAGGCCCATCAGCGCGGCCATGCGGTAGGTTTCAATTTCAAGCAGTTGCTGCACCAGGCGTCCAAGGCGGCGGGTAGAGATACCGCCCGTTAAAAGCAGCATGCGAGAAGATCCGTCTGCATGAATGGCAAAGTCGGTGTACACCTCGGCATAACCATCGGCAACGGTAGACGCTACCAGCGTGTCCTCATGCATGACCCGCTTGACCAGTTCATCGGCGCCGTCAGTACTACTTGGAAGCGTCCATACATGCATGCTGGCCAGGCACTGGCCTGGCAACGCAGCCAGCCACTCTTGCGGCACCACCTGACTGGCGGTCGGCGGTGTCTGGCCGGGCTGGGGAGAGGCATCAAGCTGGCGAATAAAAGTCCACGTAACAAACTCGGTATGCATTTCCCAGCGCAATCGGTACTGACCCAAATCCATTCGCAGGTGCGTTGACGCTGCATCGGGCATCGGCAAGTGCTGGTTACGCAGCAGCTCAGCCAGATGAGCGCGCGATGCAACACGCTGCTCCAAACTGGCCAGCATCACCACATGAGAGACAGCTGCGGGTGCAGTTAAAGACTCTGGCGGACGCGCATGGATCTCGTTGTGCAGCGCGTGACGCTGGGGATACTGGTTGAGAGACATAGGTACCTTTTTTCCCTATTGTGGCGCAGGCTGGAACTAGTTTTATCAAAGCATAAAAAAAGCACCCGAGGGTGCTTTTACTTGATCCGTAGCCTCGGTCACTCTTCGACGAAGGCCTCTTCCCGCTTGCTTTTAATTGAAGGCAAAAGCACAATGCCCAGCAGCAAAACAGCCGCTGCCAATAAGCCAGCTGAAAGAGGACGGGTTACAAATACGGTCCAGTCGCCGCGCGAGAGAAGCAAGGCGCGGCGCAGATTTTCTTCCATCATGGGGCCCAAAATGAAGCCCAACAACAACGGTCCGGGCTCTACCGAAAGTTTGAGGAACAGATAACCAATCACGCCAAAGGCACCCACCAGCCAAATATCAAAGGTATTGTTATTCGTTGAATAAACACCAATCGCACAGAACAGCACAATCGACGGGTACAAATAGCGGTAAGGCACCGTCAAAAGTTTGATCCACATGCCAATCAGCGGCAAGTTCAAAATAATCAACATCGCGTTGCCAATCCACATCGAGGCAATCAGGCCCCAGAACAACTCGGGGTTGCTCGTCATGACCTGCGGGCCTGGCTGGATGTTGTGAATCGTCATGGCACCAACCATCAGCGCCATCACGGCGTTGGGTGGGATACCGAGTGTGAGCAGCGGAATAAAGGAGGTCTGCGCAGCGGCGTTGTTAGCCGATTCAGGCGCAGCAACACCACGGATGTTGCCTCTACCAAAAGGCACTTCACCCGGCTTCATTTTGATTCTTTTTTCCAGCGCATAGGCAGCAAAAGCTGCCAGTACCGCGCCACCGCCGGGAAGAATACCCAGCGCAGAGCCCAAGAAGGTGCCTCGCAGCATGGCAGGCGTCATGTCTTTGAAGTCTTGCTTGGTCGGAAACAAACCCGTCACATTAGCGGTAAACACCTCACGCTCAGCCTCCGGCTGCGCCAGATTGCTGATGATCTCGCCGTATCCAAACACACCCATGGCGATCACCACAAAGCCAATACCGTCGGTCAGTTCTGGAATGTCAAAACTGAAGCGGGCTACACCCGAGTTCACGTCAGTGCCCACCAGACCGAGCAGCAAGCCCAGCACAATCATGCCAACGGCCTTGAGCAGCGAACCCGAAGCCATAACGACAGCACCAATCAGGCCAAGAATCATCAAGGCGAAATATTCTGCTGGACCGAATTTGAAAGCCAGTTCTGTCAGCGGTGGTGCAAATGCCGCCAAAATTAACGTACCAACGCAACCCGCAAAGAACGAACCGATTCCGGATGCCGCCAAGGCGGGCCCCGCTCTACCGTTTCGGGCCATCTGATAGCCGTCTAGACAGGTCACAACGGAGGAGGTTTCTCCAGGCAAGTTCACCAAAATAGCGGTGGTTGAGCCACCGTACTGCGCTCCGTAGTAAATACCAGCAAGCATGATAAGCGCCGACACTGGTGGCAGCGCGTAGGTAGCAGGCAACAGCATGGCAATGGTGGCCACCGGACCGATGCCAGGAAGCACACCAATCAGCGTGCCCAATATGCAGCCGACGAACGCGTACATGAGATTGATGGGCGTAAAAGCCACACCAAATCCGAGCGATAGATTTGCAATCAGATCCATTTTTTATTCCTTAGCCCGTGATAAAAGTTGGCCAAACTGCAAGTTGTAGTTTGAGCACCAAGATGAAGGCGACGTAACTACCGGCTGCCAGAACTGTGGCCAAAATAAACGTATTTTTGACCTTCCAGCCCGCCTCGGCCATACTGGAGATAAAGG
>JAYVEE010000315.1:0-3062 GCA_043749005.1 Polaromonas sp.
TGAGAGAGCAGCACACGTGCGCCGCGACAAACACCTTAGAAACTCCAGAACTGGGTGAGCTTCACTTCGCGGTTGCAGAACCGGACTTATGGTTTGAAGGTTATGTGGGCAGGGTAAACAGCGGCGCGCTTGCTGAAAGTCTGCAGTTTCAGTTCACAGACGGTGATCTTGGTGCCATGACGCGAGAGGAAATGCTGTGTCACGTACTGACCCACGGGACTTACCGTCGCGTCGGCAGGTATGAGCAGCTCGCAAGTTTTTAAATGCTTCCAAGAAAAGTGGCATTCTTAACATTAATAAATTGCTACAGCCCAATAAATATAGGTGCAAGAAGCTCCTGAATACATAGCACAAACATTGCTGTCAACAAGTTTTACCGTGCCGCCAGTCCATCCCACGCCACCCACGCTGCCCCAACTGCTGGCTCTCGCTGCAGCCTTGTCTTTGGGTGCAGCCGTGTCGCTCGGCATTACGCGCTTTGCGTATGGCCTGCTGCTGCCTGCCATGCGTGAAGACCTGGGCTGGACATACACGCTGGCAGGCGCGATGAACACAGCTAACGCGATGGGGTATTTGCTCGGGGCGTTGGTGACACCGTGGTTGCTCAAGCGCCGTACGCCGGTGGACTTGCTTGTGGCGGGCAGTCTTTTGGCAAGTGTATTTATGGCAGGCAGCGGATTTTTCGTCGATGCGCCCTCGTTATTAAGTCAAAGGCTACTGGCAGGCGTGGCCAGTGCGCTGGTGTTTATTTCGGGCGGTTTGCTGGCTGCGCAGTTGGGTGCGCTGGCTCCAAAGCACATGGGGCTGCTGCTGGGTTTGTACTACGGTGGTTCGGGCTTGGGCATTGTGCTGTCAGCGTTATTGGTGCCTGCCATGCTGCAAGCTGCTAGTGATGTGCCGCACGGCTGGGCCTGGGCCTGGTGGGCATTGGCGGCGGGCTGCCTTGCTGCAACAGGTGTGCTTGCCTGGGTGGGGCGGCCAATCAGTCAAATCTTGCAGGCGTTGACTTTGCCAGTCAGCAGCACGCTTGATTCAGCAGCGCAGCGGCGCTTTAAATGGCAAAACTTTTTACCTGGCTTGGCGGGTTACATGCTGTTTGGCATGGGTTACATCGGCTACATGACCTTTGTGGTGGCCCTGCTCAGGGAGCAGGGCGCTGCGCCTCAAGCCATCACGGTTTTTTATTCGCTGCTCGGCGTGGCGGTGATAGCGTCGTCTCGAGTTTGGGCTGGTTTGCTTGACCGCTGCAAAGGCGGCCAGGCTTTAGCCATTTTGAATGCGCTACTTGGCTGTGCCACCGTATTGCCAGCACTTACAAACGCGTGGCCACTGGTGTTGCTGTCAGGCGTGATGTTTGGCGGCGTATTTTTGTCAGTTGTGGCTAGCACTACGGCACTGGTGCGTCACAATTTGCCGCAAGATCAGTGGGTTGCGGGCATCAGCGCCTTCACCATCGTATTTGCTACGGGTCAAATTATTGGCCCCGCGGTTGTCGGCTGGATAGCGGATGGCTTGGGAGCAGGTAACGATTTGGCGGGCCTGCAGCGCGGATTGATATTTTCGGCGATGGCGCTGTGGCTGGGTGCGGTGGTGGCGATGCGGCAGCGTGCGCTGGATACCCGTCCTTGTTGACGTCAGTTCCCAGCTGTCAAACGTTTCGGCGTAATTTCCACTGAATCGGTCGTGGTGCTCATCCATACCGTGCCGTCTTGTACCGTGACCTGCAATTGCATGCTGCGTTCGGCCAGTTTGGCCAAGCCTTGGCTTTGCGCGGCTTCAATCTGCCAAACCACCAGATTGCCGGCTCTGGTGAGTTTGGTTTCAGTGGCCTTCCACCACACGGCGGTGCTGCTTGAAAAGCTGTAAACTGTGACGCGTTCAGACCGGCCTGCGGCTTTCATCAAGCGCTTGTCATCCGGTTGGCCGACGTCTATCCAGTGCAGTATCTGGTCGGTGTAATCCTTGTGCCAGAGCGCGGCCTCATCCACATCCCACAGGTCTTTGGCAAATTCCAGCCTGCCTTTCTTATCGTCGCTTGGAACGTTCAAGGCAAATGCCAACAGGCGAATCATCATGCGTTCGTCGGCCTCTGAAGGATGCCGTGCAATGATGACGTTGTGATCAGCGTAGACGCTGCGATCCATGTCGGCAATGGCAAGCTGAGCTTTGTAAATGGTGGCTTTAAGTGCCATGCGGGTCTTCTTTTTTGTAACTAATAAAATCCATATTGGAACAGACCGCCGCCCCGGCAGTATTTCGTGCGTGTGGCTATAGTCGCTCATGTCTGCGCCAAAGCTCAAGCTATCCATCCTCGATCAATCTGTTGCCGTCACAGGTCAAACCGAAGACGTATCCATTCGCCAAACACTGGCGCTGGCCCAACACGCGCTGGCCCAACACGCAGAGACGCTCGGCTATCACCGGTTTTGGGTGAGTGAACACCACAGCCACCCCAGCATCGTCGGCTCTGCACCAGAGGTGTTGATGGCTGCCATTGCCGCCACCACCCGCCGCATTCGAATTGGCAGCGCGGGCGTTATGCTGCCACACTACGCAGCGCTGAAAGTTGCCGAGCAGTTCAGGGTGCTGGAGGCGCTGGCTCCTGGTCGCATCGATATGGGCGTGGGCCGCGCGCCGGGTTCTGACATGCGCACAGCGCGGCTTTTGCGGCAAAGCCCCCAGCAGTCAAGTGATGATTTCCCCATTCAAGTGCGTGAACTGCAAGCGTGGGTGTCAGGCATCGACTTGCCCGAGGGCCACCCTGGGCACGGCGTAACGGCCAACCCCACTGGCCCTACCAGCCCCACGTTGTGGATGCTCGGCAGCTCTGACTACGGCGCACAACTCGCCGCGCACTTCGGCCTGCCGTATGCGTTTGCTTATTTCATCACCGACGGGCAGGGCGCTGAACAAGCGCTTGATTTGTATCGGCAGCTGTATCGCCCAAGCGCGATGCACCCCGCGCCAAAAGCGGTGCTGTGCGTTTGGGCGTTGGCAGCTGATACCGAAGCTGAGGCGTGGCATCTTTTTTCAGGCCGCGAGCGCTGGAAGCTGGACAGAAA
>JAYVEE010000316.1:0-3057 GCA_043749005.1 Polaromonas sp.
CCTTTCACCACCAAAAAAGACCTGCGCGCCAACTACCCGTTTGGCATGTTTGCCGTGCCGCAATCGCAAGTCGTGCGCATTCATGCATCGTCAGGCACCACCGGCAAACCCACCGTAGTGGGCTACACCACCAATGACATCAGTAACTGGGCTGACCTGGTGGCCAGGTCGATTCGCGCGGCGGGTGGGCGTGCGGGCGACATGGTACACATCTCTTACGGTTACGGGCTGTTTACGGGCGGTTTGGGTGCGCACTACGGAGCAGAGCGCTTGGGTTGCACGGTCATTCCAGTGTCGGGCGGGCAGACTGAAAAGCAGGTGCAGTTGATTGAAGACTTCAAGCCGCGCATCATCATGGTCACGCCGTCGTATATGCAGGTGATCATTGAAGAGTACACCCGGCAGGGGCTGGACGCGCGTGACAGCTCATTGCAAATCGGCATTTTCGGCGCTGAGCCGTGGACCAATGCCATGCGCAAAGATATTGAAGCTGCCGCCAATATCGATGCGGTTGATATTTACGGCCTGTCTGAAGTGATGGGCCCTGGTGTTGCCAGCGAATGCGTTGAATCAAAAGACGGTCCGGTGATATGGGAAGACCATTTTTACCCTGAAGTCATCAATCCAGACACGGGTGAACTGTTAGCCGATGGTGAAGAGGGCGAGCTGGTATTTACCTCGCTGACCAAAGAGGCATTTCCCATCATTCGCTACCGCACACGGGACTTGACCCGGTTGTTGCCGCCCACGTCACGCGCCTTCAGGCGTATGGGCAAAATTGTGGGTCGCACTGACGACATGCTGATCATTCGCGGTGTGAATGTGTTCCCTACGCAAATTGAAGAGTTGGTGCTGGCCCACCCCGAGTTGACGGCGCTGTACCAGTTGGTGGTCACGCGGGATGCTCATCTGGATGAGGTGGAAGTGCTGACCGAGCTGCAGAGCGCAAGCGTGTCTGCGGAACAGGTGTTGGCTCTGTCTGCCGCCCTGCAATTGCGCATTAAAAACCTGGTCGGCATCAGCGCTAAGGTATCTGTGCTGGCGCCCGGCGCGATTGAGCGCACGCAAACAGGCAAGTCACGCCGCGTAGTAGATAAAAGAATGAAAACATGACACCCCAGGAAATTGCTACCCAGGTGGGCAAGGGCATGATGGCCACAGACCATGCGTCTATCGCCATGGGCATTCGCTTAACTCACATCAGCCCCGGCGCAGCGCACATGGAAATGCAAGTCCGTCCCGACATGATGAACGGCTTTGGCACCTGCCATGGCGGCATGATCACCACGCTGGCGGACTCGGCGTTTGGCTTTGCCTGCAATTCGTACAACGAGCTCACCGTTGCATCGGGTTTGAGCATGGACTTTGTAGTGCCTGTCCATGAGGGCGATGTGCTCACAGCTAGAGCCAGTGAAGTTTCTTTGAGCGGGCGTACTGGCGTGTATGACGTGACGGTGTTTAACCAGCAAGCTGATTGTGTTGCGCTGTTTCGCGGGCGTTCGCATCGCATCAAGGGTAAAACTGTCGTCGCGCTGGTGGACAATCACCTGCATGCCTAAATTAATTTCTCCAGAAATCGAAGCTGGACTGAAGAGCAAACTGAAAAGCCTGTTTGAAGAAAAAATTGTTTTTAACAAGCTTCTGGGTTTGCAACTGCAGGCGCTCACAGCCACCCAGGCATATGTTTGTTTGCCCATGCGGCACGAGCTGGTTGGTAACTTCACTGAAGGGCGCTTGCATGGCGGTGTCATCAGCGCCGCGCTGGACACCACGGGTGGCATCGCCGTCACAGCGGCGCTGTGCGCCCGCTATCCACTTGAAAACTTTGAGCAACACGCAGTGCGCTTCGCCAGACTGGGAACGATCGACCTGCGAATCGATTATTTGCGGCCTAGCATCAGCACACATTTTGAAATGCGCGCAGAAGTCATTCGCCTGGGCTCACGAATTGCCAATACGCGCATGGAGTTTTTTGACCATGCTGGCAAATTGCTGGCCACGGGTAACGGGGTTTATATCGTGTCCTGAATTGTGACGATTTTGCGCGGTTTGCCGGCGTCATCAATTGCCACATACGTCAGGCTGGCCTCCGTCACTTTGACGTAACTTTTCTGACTCCGAAAGCGCTCGGCAAACACTTCAACCTGCACCGTGATGGAGGTGTTCCCGATGCGTGTGACCTCCGCAAAAAAACTCAGAATATCGCCGACCCGCACCGGCTGCTTGAAAATAAACTGGTTTACCGCCACCGTCGCCATGCGGCCATCCACGTAACGGGCCGGTATCACAGACCCGGCCAGGTCAACCTGGGCCATGACCCAACCGCCAAAAATATCCCCATTGGCATTACAGTCCGCAGGCATGGGTATCACCTTAAGCACCAGTTCCCTGTCCGTTGGCAATGTTGCCGGTGGCGCTGTCAGAGGCGTTACGCTGTGCGTGCCAGTATGAGTACTTGAGTGTTGGCTTGATTCGGTGTTCATAGGCACAATCTGTAGGAGAACTAACAAAGATTGTGATTGTCCCTTATGCGTTCCATGGCTCCTAGCGCCTCATCTTCACCAGATTTACTTCCCAAAACTACTGGCTCCGTAATTCCCGTTCGCTCTGACTGGGACACCCTGAAGCGGCTGTTTCCTTACCTGTGGGACTACAAATGGCGCGTCCTGGCAGCACTCAGCTTCATGCTGTTTGCCAAGCTGGGCAACGTGGGCGTGCCTCTGCTGCTGAAAAATCTGGTTGACACGATGAATCTCAAACCAGGTGACACGCAAGCGTTACTGGTTGTGCCGGCTGCCTTGTTATTGGGTTACGGATTGCTGCGTTTGTCTACATCGCTGTTCACAGAGTTGCGCGAACTGGTGTTCTCAAAAGCTACCGAAGGCGCTTCGCGCAAAATTTCGCTCCAAGTCTTCAGGCATTTGCACGCTTTGAGCCTGCGCTTTCACCTGGAGCGCCAAACCGGCGGCATGACGCGCGACATTGAGCGTGGCACACGTGGCGTGCATTCGCTCATTTCCTATTCGCTTTACAGCATCATCCCCACGCTGATTGAAG
>JAYVEE010000317.1:0-3051 GCA_043749005.1 Polaromonas sp.
CGCTTGCTGTCGTCCTTGGCCCCGCTCTTGGCGGTTTCAGCCACTTCTACCAGGCGCTCGCCTGCATCTGGCCTGCGGTTCAAAACCACGTCTTCCACCCGCTCCTTCAGCGTCGGCTCCAGATCGTCGTACACCCCCATCATGCCGGCGTTGACGATACCCATGTCCATGCCGGCCTTGATGGCGTGGTACAAAAACACGGTGTGAATCGCTTCACGCACCGGGTCGTTGCCGCGAAAGCTGAAAGACACATTGCTCACACCGCCGGACACTTTGGCACCCGGCAGGTTTTCTTTGATCCAGCGCGTGGCGTTGATGAAATCGACTGCGTAGTTGTTGTGCTCTTCAATCCCTGTGGCGATAGCAAAAATGTTCGGATCAAAAATGATGTCTTCTGGCGGAAAACCCAGCTCGTCGACCAGCACACGATAAGCACGTTCGCAAATTTCAATTTTTCGCTCGTAAGTGTCGGCTTGGCCTTTTTCATCAAACGCCATCACCACAGCTGCTGCGCCATAGCGCTTGAGCAGCTTGGCCTGGTGTTTAAAGGGCACAAGCCCTTCTTTCATCGAGATCGAATTGACGATGCCTTTGCCCTGAATGCAGCGCAGGCCAGCTTCAATCACGCTCCATTTGGAGCTGTCAATCATGATGGGCACTCTGGCAATGTCGGGCTCGCTGGCGATCAGGTTTAAAAACCGGACCATCGCAGCTTCGCTGTCCAGCATGGCCTCATCCATGTTGATGTCGATGATTTGCGCACCGTTTTCAACTTGCTGGCGCGCAACCACCAGAGCAGCTTCATAGTCGCCATTCAAAATCAATCGGGCAAAAGCTTTTGAGCCCGTCACGTTGGTACGCTCGCCGATATTGACAAACAGGTTGCCAGTGCCAATGTTGACGGGCTCCAGGCCAGCCAATTTCATGGCGGGTACTTGCGCTGTGTTCAGTGTTGTCATTTAACTCACCTTAAGCAGATTAGGTGAGCGTCGTTATCAAGATGTTGACTGACAACATGCTTAACCCAAGCCTCACGAAACAAAGGTTTCGCTGCAACGCTCCTTGGGTTAACATTATTTTATCGCAGTGCCCAGTCAGAATGCTTTGTAAGGAATACCGAAGTCCCATGTTTGAAAATTTGTTTGGCGGTAGAAAAAGCACTGCACCAGTTTCGCCAGAAAAACTGGATCCCAAAGAGCGGATGCGAGCCATTGAAGGCTCCAGTACAGCCGAGCTAGCCGCCAGACTGCTGATTGCGCCGACAGCCTTGATGCAGTTGACGCGCGAAGAGGCGTTTACCGTTGTCAGCTATATGACACCACGCAAAATTGCAATGGGTATGACGTTCATCCGCGAAGGTGATGAAAGCGATACCGGCTACATGATGCTGCTGCTCGAAGGCGAAGTCATCGTTGAAAACATTGTCGTCAGCCGCCGTACGCCAGTTACCGTCACGGTACTCGGCCCTGGCAGTCTGATTGGCGAAATGGGTCTGGTCGACGGTCAGGCGCGCCTGGCATCATGCACGGCTACAACCGACTCGCGATGTGCCGTTTTGACCCGCGCAGCACTCGAAAAGCTGGGCAAAGAAGACCCACGCACCGCGACAAAACTGATGTTTGCCGTCGCATTGCGCATTGCCGAGCGGCTGCGTGAAACGTCAGAAAAGCTAAAGATGTACACACAGCTGGTGCAGGCGATGCAGCAAGAGATTGATCACCTGATGCCTACCTAGTTCCGATTTAGGCCGCTTCGCGGTAAAAAGCGCCGGCATTCAATTCACGTCTTGCTACTGGCGATACAGCGTGTGCAATTGCCGCGATATGGTCTGGCGTGGTGCCGCAGCAGCCACCAACGATATTGACCAAGCCTTCAGCAGCAAACTCATGCAGAAGGCGTGACGTTACATCAGGCGTCTCATCAAAACCGGTGTCGCTCATCGGGTTGGGTAGGCCCGCGTTGGGGTAGCAGCTGATAAAGGTATCACCCGCCACACGCGCCAGCTCCTGTATGTAAGGGCGCATCAACGTTGCGCCCAATGCGCAGTTCAGGCCTACTGCCAGCGGCTGGGTGTGGCGAATGCTGTGCCAGAAAGCGGTCACGGTCTGGCCGCTTAAAATACGTCCCGACGCGTCGGTGACTGTGCCGCTAATGATGAGCGGCAAACGTTCGCCTGAATCTTCAAAATATTCGTCAATCGCAAACAGTGCAGCCTTGGCATTGAGCGTGTCAAAAATGGTTTCTACCAGCAACACATCGCTGCCGCCCTGGACCAGCGCCTCGGTTTGCTCGTAATACGCCTTGCGCAGCTCTTCAAAGCTGGTGTTGCGCGCGCCGGGGTCGTTAACGTCGGGGCTGATGCTGGCGGTTTTAGGGGTGGGGCCGAGTGCACCAACGACAAAGCGCGGCTTGTCTGGTGTTGAGTACTTGTCGCATGCCGCACGCGCTATGAGGGCTGACTCATAGTTCATTTCCACCGCCAATTCAGCCATGTCGTAGTCAGCCTGGGCTACTGTAGTTGCGCCAAAGGTGTTGGTTTCAATCATGTCGGCGCCCGCAGCCAGATACTTTTCATGAATGTCACTGATCACATCAGGCCGCGTGAGGCTCAGCAATTCGTTATTGCCTTTGACATCCTTATGAAAATCCTTGAACCGCTCACCACGGTATTGGGCTTCACTTAGCTTGAAGCGCTGAATCATCGTACCCATCGCGCCATCCAGAATCGCAATGCGTTGTTTAAGAATAGCAGGCAGCCGCTGGCCACGGGTGTAAGTGATGGGTTTCATGCTGCCATTTTATGCGGCTGCCTTTAAATTGGTATTGACCCAATTGTTTCAATGACAATACGACATCGAATACCAACACCATGAAAAACCTACAACCCAAAGAAGCTTACGACTGGCTGCAAACCCACGCTGACGCCCTGTTTGTTGATGTTCGGATGGAAATCGAGTCACTGTACGTGGGGCGCCCGCCTGGTGTGGTGAATGTGCCTTGGTATGACTATCCTGATTTACAGCCAAATGCGCAACAGTTTGCCGAAATTAT
>JAYVEE010000318.1:0-3038 GCA_043749005.1 Polaromonas sp.
GGTCACACGCTGCTGCTGATGTCCAACGGCACAGCCGTCAGCGCTGGGCTATTCAGGTCGCTGCCATTTGACACGGTGAGAGACTTCGCGCCAATTTCAAGCCTGGGGTTTTTCGACATTGCCATTGTTGTCCCGCAAAGCTCACCACACAGGACGCTGGCTGATTTCATGGCCTTTGCGCGCGCCAATCCGGGCAAGCTGAATATTGGCAGTATCAACGTGGGCAGTACACAAAACCTGTCTGCTGAACTCTTTAAAACGTCGGCCAACATTCAGGCGCAAATTGTGCCGTTCAATGGCACGCCAGCATTGACAACCGCCTTGCGAGGCGGACACATTGATGCGGCAGTTGAAATCTTGAGCCCCATGTTGCCGCAGATCAATGCCAATGATGTGCGTGCGCTGGCGGTGCTCGGCGATAAGCGTTCAACAGTGCTGAAAGACGTGCCGACCGCTGTGCAAAGCGGATTGGCAGGCTTTAGCGTATCGTCATGGAACGCATTGGCGGCACCCGCCAAAACGCCGAAAGACATCGTCGCCCGCCTCAATCGTGAAGTCAAAGCCGCACTTGATGCGCCCGATGTCAAAAAACGCTTGCTGCAGTTGAACATTGATCCGACCTACAGTACGCCCGAACAACTTGCAACGCTGCTGGCGGCTGAAATCCGGCGCTGGTCGGAGGTCATTGCCAAAGCGAAAATACCGATACAGTAAATCCTTAGATTTACTTGCTGTTGTTGCCCATGGTCTGGGGTAACCACAAAACAATTTGCGAAAAACACGTGATTGCCAGCAACAGGGCGAGGAGTATCACCAAAAATTGCCAACCCTCTTTCACCATCTCACCAATTGGTATGCCAGTAAGCGCTTTGGTCTCAAACAGAGGCATGCCAAATGGTAGGTAAATCAGGCCAGTCATCATCATCTTCAGCACACTCGTTCCGATTCTGTTGGGAATAATAGAAATATCATGAAAACCCACTCATCAACTTTGAACCCAGGTGCTTGAATCCATGAGAATTTTGCAAGCCAACTACAGCGACACATTTCATGCCGATGTCATCGTGCAACTGCTTGATGCCTACGCGCGAGACCCTGCAGGTGGCGGCGCGCCGCTCAGTGACTTCGCCAAAACCAATTTGGTCATTGAACTGGCTAAACGACCGCAAGCCTTCTCGATACTAGCGTTTGATGGTGACGCGCCTGTTGGTCTTGTCAACTGTATCGAAGGCTTTTCTACCTTTGCCTGCCAGCCGCTGGTCAATGTGCATGATGTAGTTGTCATACCCAGCCACCGTGGCCAGCGAGTGGGTGAGCAAATGCTGGGTCTTGCGGAGCAAATTACCATACAGCGAGGTGCTTGTAAGCTGACATTGGAGGTGCTGAGTGGCAACCTCAGCGCCAACAAACTTTATAAGCGCACTGGCTATGCCAGTTACCAGCTAGATCCGGAGATGGGCAGCGCTGTATTTTTGCAAAAATGGCTGTTAACGATGACTTGAAACTCTGAATCGTTACATGGAAATACGAATTCGTCGATTTCCAAATTGCGATTTTCGAGTTTTAAAACAATGACCGCTTACTCAACTTTTGCTTTATCCCGCAAGGTCTGTTGATATGCGCCTAAACGCTGTTGGTCAAGTTGCTGGGCGATTTGCGGTTTAAGTTCTTCAAAAGGAGGTAATTGGGCTGTACGGATATCGTCAACGCGGATGATGTGAAAACCAAACTGGGTCTTGACTGGGTTGTCTGTCATCTGGCCTTTGCTCAGCTTCAGCATGGCTTCAGTGAACTCAGCCACATAGCTGCTGGGGTTCGCCCAATCAAGGTCACCGCCGTTGGCACCTGAGCCTGGATCTTTGGACTGTTTTTTTGCAATGTCTTCAAACTTGCCGCCCTTTTTGATGCTGGCAATGATTGCCTTTGCGTCAGCTTCTTTCTCAACCAAAATATGCCGAGCCTTGTATTCCTTGCCGCCGTTGGCTGCGGCGAACTTGTCATATTCCGTTTTCAGTTCAGCATCTGTGACTGCATTTTTCTTTTTAAAATCATCTATCAGGACGGTGATGAGAACCGTTTGACGGGCGATTTCCATCTGATTCTTGTAATCCTCACTGCCCATTAGGCCCAGCTTCTCAGCTTCTTGGGCAAAAATTTCACGCGTAATAACAGCGTCACGCATTTGCTGCTGGACTTCCGGCGTTACTGGTCGGCCTGACTTGGCGACTTGCTGGGCCAATGCGTCGAGGCGCGCTTTGGGCACGGCTTTGCCATTGACGATGGCGATATTTTGTGCAGTCGCAGTTTGCACGCCAAACGCCATCAATGCAGCTGCAGTTACCAGAAAGAGTTGCTTTTTCATGAATGTCCTGTTGGAAAGGTTTAAAAAGATTGAGAGCTTATTCGACGATGTCGATGGCCAAGGCGTGCAAGCCTTGGTCCGTAAAAATTTGCATCGCATCATACACAAGCCGATGCTTGGCAACGCGGCTTTTACCCGCAAATGCCGGGCTGGCAATGCGCACCCGATAGTGGGTGCCAAAACCTTCAGCGTTCGCACCCGCATGGCCGGCGTGATCGGCACTTTCGTCGATGACTTCCAAATGCGTCGGTTGGAGACGCTCGTTGAGCTGTCGCTCAATAGCAGCTGTTTGTACTGGCACGACGTTCATGGCTTGACCTCAAGATCCTCGGATTGCAAATGTTTGGCGATATACAAGCCTTGCCCAAGCAAAAAAAACAGCGGGAACGCATAGCCCCAAAGTTTGAAATTGACCCATTGTTCAGTCGTGTAAAACAAGGCAACATAAGCATTGAGCGCCGCCATGAACAAGCTGTATGTGACCCAGACCACTGTCAAGTTACGCCAGATGGGATCGGCCATTTTGAGCTGCGCACCCAGCATCATTTTCAGGAAGTTTTTCTTGAGTACCCACAAGCCAATGGCGAGCGCCAAGCCAGTAAAGGTGTACAGAACAGTAGGTTTAATCTTGACAAAACGCTCGTCTTGAAAACCAAGCGTCAATGCGCCAAAGCCG
>JAYVEE010000319.1:0-9958 GCA_043749005.1 Polaromonas sp.
TGGCGCATCATAGGGGTATGCTCCGCAAACTCCATGCCGACTTTTGCGCTTTGACTAATTTTTTGCATCAACGGCTTCTAGCCTTTTCTACGGGTCAAAAATCTAAATCGATTTGTGGGTGAGTCTGGGATTTTCAAGTGCAACGGCGGTCCGCGTATTTCGCAGCTATGCTCTGCGCAAACTTTTTCCTGCCAGGACCAGTACGCAAAGGCCGCTGGCCGTTTGTAACGCGTGTCGACGGATATTCATATGGAGTCCTAGCAGTGTAAAAACACAGTAGATGGCATATTTTGACGCAAGGCCTTTGCCTGCTGGTTACACCGCCAGCACTTCCTGATTTTTGGCAACGATTGGCTGGCCTAAACTCCGCAGCACATCGCGCACCATCTGCGCCCTGTCCTTGGCCTCAGGCAACTCTTTTTCTACACGCAGCTTGTCGTTACCTGCCAGCTTGATGTGCCGGTTCTTTTGAATCAAATGCATGATGGCCATGGAATCTATCGGGGGGTCTTTTTTAAAGGTGATGTTGATAGCGCCCGGTGCGGCATCAACCTTGACCACGCCGTACGGCTTGGCAATCACCCGCAGGCGATGCACGTCGATCAGCGTTTGGCCCTGCGGCGGCAGCTTGCCAAAGCGGTCAACGATTTCTTCAAGCAACGCATCAATCTGGTCGGTGGTTTTGGCAGTTGCCAGCTTTTTGTAAAACGAAAGGCGCAAATGCACATCGCCGCAATAGTCGTCGGGCAGCAGAGCAGGGGCGTGCAAGTTGATCTCGGTTGTAACTGTCATGGGGTTCAGCAAGTCTGGTTCAATCCCCGCTTTCAGGCAGCGTACCGCTTCGCTCAGCATTTCGTTGTACAACTGAAAGCCAATTTCCATCATGTTGCCAGACTGGTTTTCGCCCAGCACCTCGCCCGTACCGCGAATCTCCAGATCATGCATGGCCAGGTAAAAGCCTGAGCCAAGTTCTTCCATTTGCTGGATTGCTTCCAGCCGTTGCCCAGCTTGTTTGGTCAAGCCTTCAATGTCGGGCACCATTAAATAGGCATAGGCCTGGTGATGGCTGCGGCCCACGCGGCCACGCAACTGATGCAACTGCGCCAGGCCGAACTTGTCAGCGCGCGCCATCACGATGGTGTTGGCAGTTGGCACGTCAATGCCGGTTTCAATAATCGTGGAGCAAAGCAGCATGTTGTAGCGCTGGGCCACAAAGTCTTTCATCACGCGCTCCAGTTCACGCTCGGGCATCTGGCCGTGGGCTACGGCAATGCGCGCTTCGGGCAACAAGGCCTCCAGCTTTTCGCGCCGATTTTGAATCGTCTCGACCTCATTGTGCAAAAAGTAAACCTGCCCGCCGCGTTTGAGTTCGCGCAGAACGGCTTCACGAATCACGCCATTGCTCTCGCTGCGGACAAAGGTTTTGATAGCAAGCCGGCGCTGGGGTGCAGTCGCTATCACGCTTAAATCTCTCAAGCCTTCAAGCGCCATGCCCAGCGTGCGCGGAATGGGGGTGGCGGTCAGCGTCAGCACGTCGACTTCCGCGCGCATGGCTTTCATGGCTTCTTTGTGACGCACGCCAAAGCGGTGCTCTTCATCAATGATGAGCAGGCCCAGGCGCTGAAAGTTAATGTCTTTGCTGAGCAGCTTGTGAGTGCCGACGACGATGTCAATTGTGCCGTCGGCGATGCCTTTGATGGCTGCTGTGATTTCTTTGGCCGAGCGAAAACGGCTCATCTCGGCCACTTTGACGGGCCATTTGGCAAAGCGGTCGCTCAATGTCTGAAAATGCTGTTCGGCCAGCAGCGTGGTCGGCGCGAGGAGGGCAACTTGCTTGCCGCCAGTGATCGCGATGAAGGCTGCGCGCAAAGCCACTTCAGTTTTGCCAAAACCCACATCGCCGCAAATCAGCCGGTCCATCGGGCGCGGGCTGATCATGTCCTGAATCACCGCATGAATGGCCGCGCTCTGGTCGGCGGTTTCGTCAAAGCCAAAGTCGTTGGCAAAGGTTTCATAGTCGTTCGGCGAATAGCGGAAAGCGTGGCCTTCACGTGCCGCGCGTCGGGCATAAATATTCAGCAGTTCGGCGGCGGAGTCGCGCACCTGCTCGGCGGCTTTGCGCTTGGCCTTGTCCCACGCCGCGCCGCCCAGTCGGTGCAGGGGCGCTTCGTCGGCGCTGACGCCGGTGTATCGGCTGATTTGCTGCAGCTGGCTGACGGGCACGTACAGCGTCGCGTCATCTGCGTATTGCAAATGCAAAAACTCGGACGGTCCTTGGCCCAGGTCCATATTGATCAGCCCCTTGTAGCGGCCAATACCGTGGGCGCTGTGTACCACCGGGTCGCCCACATTCAGCTCTGACAAGTCTTTGATTAGGGCTTCAACGTCGCTGACTTTCTCCTGCTTTTTGTTGCGTCGGCGCACCGCCATGCCTGCAGCAAAGAGTTCGGTTTCCGTGATGAAGTCAATGTCACCTTCGAGCCAGCTGAAACCAACGTTCAAGGCGGCGGTAGCGATACCCAGCTTTTCAGGACTGGTAGAGAAATCTTCGAGTGAATCAAAGTTCGGCGGGCTGACGCCGCTGGCACGCAGAAAGTCCAGCAGGCTTTCGCGGCGTCCATCGCTTTCAGCCAGGATCAGCACGCGCTGGGGCGTGTTTTTGATGTGGGTTTTTAGCAGCGTTAAAGGGTCTTCAGCGCCGCGCACTACCGCCATGCCTTCAAGCTTTTGGAAATATGTGTTGTGTTCAACATCTTCCACATTCGCCCGCAGCGCCAGTTGCGCATATTTATTGGCCCGCGCATAAAACTGCTCAGCGCTTAAAAATAACGATTCGGGCGGCAGCGCAGGGCGGTCGGGCGCATCTTTGACTAGCCTGAAGCGATCTTTCGTATCTTGCCAAAAACGCTGAAATGCGGGCTCCAGGTCACCGTGCAAAACAACCGTTGCGTTCGCGCCCAGATAGTCAAACACCGTCGCTGTTTCTTCAAAAAACAGCGGTAAATAATATTCAATACCTGCCGTCGCAACGCCATTACCAATGTCTTTGTAAATGCGGCTTTTGGTCGGGTCGCCATCCAGCAGTTCGCGCCAGCGGCCTCTGAAGCGCGTGCGTGCCTCATCGTCCATCGGAAATTCCCGGCCCGGCAGCAAGCGAACCTCGGGTACCGGGTACAAGCTGCGCTGGCTGTCTGGGTCGAACGTCCGAATACTGTCGATCTCGTCGTCAAACAAATCCACCCGGTAGGGCACCAGTGAGCCCATCGGGAACAAGTCAATCAGGCCGCCGCGCACCGCGTATTCTCCGGGGCTGACGACTTGCGTGACGTGGCTGTAACCTGCCAGCGTCAACTGCGCCTTGAGTTTTGTTTCGTCAAGTTTTTGCTTGACTTTGAATTCAAACGTGTAGCCCGCCAAAAAGCTCGGTGGGGCCAGGCGGTATAGCGCGGTGGTGGCGGGCACGATGACGACATCAGCGCCCGAATCCTTGCTGCGCTGCTGAATGCGCCACAGCGTGGCCAGGCGCTCGCTGATCAAGTCCTGATGCGGGGAGAAAGTGTCATATGGCAGCGTTTCCCAGTCGGGGAACAGCGCGCAGCGTAGCTCAGGCGCAAAAAACGCCAGCTCCTGCATCAGGCGCTGGGCAGTGGTGGCGTCAGACGTCACGATGGCCGTCAGCTTGCCAGCGGCTTTTTCGCGCAATCCCAGTTGGCCAATTAAAAGCGCATCTGCCGAGCCAACTGGCTGGGGCAATGTGAAACGCTTGCCGGGTGTGAGTTTAGGTAAATCCATGAATCCGTTGCTTTAGATGACGCCAGCAAATGCAAAGCACCCCAAACCAAAAAGAGTGGGGTGCATGAAAGTACAAGTCACCATTTTAGAATTTATGATGACCGCATGATGAATGATGCTCTGAAGCCCCGATTTTTTGCATTGATTCCTTGTGCGGGCAGCGGAAGCCGGGCTGGCACTGTCAGGCCCAAACAATATGAGCTGATCGCTGGCAAACCCATGATCTGGTACACGCTACAAGCTTTCCGGCAAGTCGCTGGCCTGTCGGGTGTTTGTATGGTGACGTCCCCTTTTGATAAAGAGTATTCACAAGCATGTCCTGACTTTGATCAGGCGACTGACCTGCAGCTGTCAGTGGGCGGCACAACCCGCGCGCTCAGCGTGCGCAATGGGCTGAAGGCCATGCTTGAGCAAAGGGCCAAAGCCCAAGATTGGGTACTGGTACATGATGCGGCGCGTTGCCTGGTCACGCCAGAACAGATTTTGTGTTTGATAGAAGCTTGCCGAAACGATCCGGTTGGCGGTTTGTTGGCGCTGCCCCTGGCTGACACGCTTAAAAGCAGCGCTGAAGGCCGCGTTGCTGAGACAGTTAAACGAGCCGACAAATGGCTGGCACAAACGCCGCAGATGTTTCGCATCGGGCCGCTGTTGGCAGCACTCGTTGCAGCTGGCGAGGCTGTGACAGATGAGTCAAGCGCCATGGAAGCGCAGGGGTTGAAGCCGCTGCTGGTAACTGGCAGCGCCCAGAACTTCAAAGTCACTTACCCCGACGACTTTGCGCTGGCCGAAGCCATTTTAAAAAACCGAATAAATACCAAACAAAAGTTGAATGAAAGCTGAATATGACATCTGACTTCCCAAACATCCGCATCGGTGAAGGCTGGGACACCCACGCGCTGGTACCGGGCCGCAAACTCATCATTGGCGGTGTGGATGTGCCGCACAGTACGGGGCTGCTGGGACATTCAGATGCCGACGTGCTGGTGCACGCGATCATTGATGCGCTCCTGGGTGCGGCGGGGCTGGGCGATATTGGCTCGCACTTTTCAGACACCGATGCCAAATTCAGGGGTGCGGATTCAATCACGCTGCTGGTTGAAACCGCGAGGCTCATCACGGATCAGGGCTACAGAATTGGCAATATAGACAGCACGGTCATCGCGCAAGCGCCCAAGCTGGCCAGCTACATCCCGGCGATGCGTCAGCGAATTGCCGATACGCTGGGGCTGGATGCCAGCCGCGTCAACGTCAAAGCCAAAACGGCTGAAAAACTGGGCCCGGTCGGACAAGGGCTGAGCATGGAAGCGCGCGCGGTGGTGTTGCTGTTTTAATACCGGCCTGCAAGTGCTATACAAATAGGAGCTGGTCGCGCCAGTATTCATTGGTACTCAAGCCGAAATAGCACAGGAAAATGGCTTTTTAACAAATTTCATTGCCTGATAGCCCAACAGCGCTCAATACACCAGCCGTTCCGGCCGTATTTCCTGCAAGATGGTTGTGGAGATCTCTTCAATTGACTTGGTGGTGGTCGACAACCACCTAATGCCTTCGCGGCGCATCATGGCTTCGGCTTCGTGGATTTCGTTGCGGCAATTGGCCAGGCTGGCGTAGACGGAGTTGGGTCGGCGCTCATTGCGGATTTGCGCCAGGCGCTCAGCCGCAATCGTCAGACCAAAGATTTTGGAGCGGTGTGGGCTAAGAGCAGGCGGCAGTTGGCGGCGGTCAAAATCTTCAGGAATCAGTGGGTAATTGGATGCTTTTAGGCCGTACTGCATCGCCAGATACAGCGATGTTGGTGTTTTGCCGCTGCGGCTGACACCGACCAGAATCACGTCAGAGCCCGCCAGGTCACGATTGCTTTGGCCATCATCATGCGCCAGTGAGAAATTGATAGCTTCTATCCGGTTGTCATAGGCTTTGCTTTTGGAAGCATCTGAAAATCGCCCTACCCGGTGGTTGGACTTCATGCCCAGCTCACCCTCCAGGGGAGCCACAAACATCCCAAACATGTCCAGCAGCATGCCGTTGCAATGCGCTTTGATGACAGCCAGTATTTCCATGTTTACCAGCGTTGTGAAAACGATGGGGCGCTTGCCTTCGGTTTCACCCGCATGGTTGATTTGCCGCACCGCCTGATGGGCTTTGTCAACACTGTCGATAAACGGCAGGCGGACATGGCGCGGCGTCATTTCAAACTGGGCAAGAATCGCATTGCCAAAGGTCTCGGCTGTGATGCCCGTGCCGTCAGAGATGAAAAATACCGAGCGATTGGGCATGTTGGCCTACAAAAAGTGGTTCAGGAGAGTGAAAGCTCGGGTGGCGACCGCACCCCTACAATTGCCGCCATTATCTAGGTTTCCAGCAACATGTCCCGCTCCAACCTCACAACAACACAACAGGGTTGCAAGCTGACATGTTCGTCCCACCGGTTTTTAAACCTCCCGGAGTATTTTTATGTCCAACCTTTTTGCACAGGACGCTTTAGTTGTACCCTTTGAAAACCTGAGAATGAGCGATGTCGAGGCGGTAGGCGGTAAAAACGCCAGCCTCGGCGAGATGATTTCGCAACTCCCTACCGGATCAGAGGGCGTTCGTGTGCCCACCGGTTTTGCCACCACGGCAAATGCCTTTCGCGTGTTTTTGGCCCACGATGGGCTGGACAAAAAAATCAACGCTTTGCTTGATGCGCTGGATACCGACGATGTGCGTGCGCTGGCTGTTGCGGGGAGTCAAATTCGCACTCTGGTTGAGGCCCAGCCTTTTCCAGCTGATTTCGAACTAGCCGTGCGGGCAAGCTTTAAGACTCTGAGCGCGGGCAATGGGTTGGCGTCTTTTGCGGTGCGTTCATCTGCCACTGCAGAAGATTTGCCAGACGCATCCTTTGCTGGCCAGCAAGAAACCTTCCTAAATGTAGTCGGCATTGAAGACGTACTGCACAAAATGAAAGAGGTATTTGCATCGCTTTACAACGATCGCGCTATCAGCTACCGCGTGCATCAGGGGTTTGCGCATGCTGATGTGGCTTTGTCGGCAGGCGTGCAGCGTATGGTGCGCAGCGACTTGGGCGCAGCTGGCGTGATGTTCACCATTGACACCGAAAGCGGGTTTGAAGACGTGGTGTTCATCACTTCCAGCTACGGGCTGGGTGAAACGGTGGTGCAGGGCGCTGTCAACCCGGATGAGTTTTATGTCCACAAGCCAATGCTCAAGGCGGGTAACCGCGCAGTGATTCGCCGCAATCTCGGCTCAAAACTGTTGCAGATGGAATTCACCACTCCCGAGGAGAAAAAAGCAGGTGGCAAGCTGGTCAAAACCACCGATGTACCAACAGAGTTGCGCAACCGTTATTCATTGACGGATGCCGACGTTGAGCAACTGGCCAAATACGCGCTGATCATCGAAGCCCACTACGGCCGTCCGATGGACATTGAGTGGGGCAAAGACGGCACAGACGGTCTGCTCTATATTTTGCAGGCCCGGCCCGAGACCGTGAAAAGCCAGTCAAAAGGCAAACCTGAGCTGCGCTACAAGTTGAAAGCCAACCAGGCCAAAGGCGCGCTGCTAACGGAGGGCCGCGCGATTGGCCAAAAAATTGGCACCGGCCCGGTGCGTGTTGTGCATGACATCAAGGACATGGACCAGGTGCAGCCCGGTGATGTGCTGGTGACTGACATGACCGACCCAAACTGGGAGCCTGTGATGAAACGCGCCAGTGCCATCGTCACAAACCGTGGCGGCCGCACATGTCATGCCGCCATCATTGCGCGCGAGTTGGGTATTCCGGCAGTAGTGGGCTGCGGCAACGCTACTGAAATGCTTAAAGACGGCATGCTGGTCACGGTAAGCTGCGCGGAAGGCGACACCGGCAATATTTATGACGGACTGCTGGAAACCGAAGTCACGACCGTTGAACGCGGAACGATGCCGCCGATTGACATCAAAATCATGATGAATGTCGGCAACCCGCAACTGGCCTTTGACTTTTGCCAGATCCCCAACCAAGGCGTTGGCCTGGCGAGGCTGGAGTTCATCATCAACAACAACATTGGCGTACACCCCAAAGCCATTTTGGATTACCCCAACATTGATGCTGACCTGAAGCAGGCGGTTGAAAGCGTAGCTCGCGGCCATGCGTCACCCAGGGCTTTTTATGTTGACAAGGTGGCCGAAGGTATTGCCACGATTGCCGCAGCCTTTTGGCCCAAGCCAGTTATCGTGCGGCTATCGGATTTCAAGTCAAACGAATATCGCAAGCTGATTGGCGGCTCGCGTTACGAGCCAGAAGAAGAAAACCCGATGCTGGGCTTTCGTGGTGCGGCGCGTTACATCAGCGCAAATTTCCGCGAAGCTTTTGCCATGGAGTGCGAGGCCTTGAAGCGCGTGCGCAACCAGATGGGCTTGACGAATGTTGAAGTCATGGTGCCGTTTGTACGCACATTGGCTCAGGCTGCAAAAGTCACTGACCTTTTGGGGCAACATGGCTTAAAGCGCGGGCAAGACGGCCTGCGTGTCATCATGATGTGCGAGGTACCGAGCAACGCCGTGCTGGCTGACCAGTTTCTGGAATATTTTGATGGGTTTTCGATCGGTTCAAACGACTTGACGCAATTAACTTTGGGACTTGACCGTGACTCTGGCCTGGAGATTTTGGCGCAAGACTTTGACGAGCGCGACCCTGCTGTCAAGGCGCTGCTGGCTATGGCCATATCTGCCTGCAAGCGACAAGGCAAGTACGTGGGTATTTGCGGGCAGGGCCCCAGCGACCACCCCGATCTGGCTCAGTGGCTGAAAGATCAGGGCATCGGTTCAATTTCACTGAATCCTGACACCGTGATTGCCACCTGGAAACAACTGGCCGCCTGAAAGCCAGGCGGCTCACTTGCCGGGCTATAATCATGGTCTAACCTTGCCGCACCCGTCTTGACGCTGGGGCGGCTTTTATTAACCCAAAAGGAGTCTTATGCGTCACTACGAGATCGTCTTGCTGATCCACCCGGATCAAAGCGAGCAAGTGCCAGCCATGCTGGAACGCTACAAGGGCATGATTGTTGCCGGTGGCGGTGTTGTTCACCGTGTTGAAGATTGGGGCCGTCGCCAGCTCATTTATCTGATCCAAAAACTTGGCAAAGCCCACTACCTGTGCATCAACATTGAAGCGTCACAAGCCGTGATGGACGAAATTGAACATGCGTTCAAGTTCAACGACGCCGTGCTTCGCCACCTGACCGTTGTCAAGAAGAAGGCTGAAACTGGCCCGTCCTTGATGATGCGCAACGTCGAGCGTGAAGAAGCACGCAAGACACAGCAAGCTGAATACGCCGGTAACGATCGTTAATCACCGATTCATTGAACCAGGTCAACGCCGTTAGTTTGTCGGCGCGTATCGCTGAGGCAAGTCCTCTGCGCTACACGCCAGCCGGAATTCCCGCTCTCAATCTGGTCCTCGAGCACGAGTCAGAAATTGTTGAGGCAGGAGCAGCAAGGCAAGTCAAGTTAACAGTCAGAGCAGTTGCTTTTGGAGCATTGGCTGAAACCTCAGCCAAATCCGAATTAGGCAGGCTGCAGTTGTTTACCGGTTTTTTGATCAACGCTCGCACCAGCAAAAGCATCGTCTTTCATATTCAAGACATCACTTAATTTAAAGGAGTCCATCATGCCCGGACCAAAACGTTTCAACAAAGACAAGCGCCCCAAGCGCAACACACAATCCCTGCTGTTCAAGCGCAAACGCTTTTGCCGCTTTACCGCTGCTGGCGTTGAAGAAATTGACTACAAAGACATCGACACCTTGCGTGACTTTGTTTCTGAAAATGGCAAGATCATCCCCGCACGCCTTACCGGGACGCGCGCGATTTTCCAGCGCCAGATCAATACCGCTGTCAAGCGTGCCCGCTTTCTGGCGATGTTGCCATACAGCGACCAGCACAAAAGCCTGTAAGGAGCACGACCATGCAAATCATTTTGTTAGACAAAGTCGTTAACCTCGGCACTCTGGGTGAAGTTGTCAAAGTCAAAGACGGCTACGCACGCAACTTTCTGATCCCTTCTGGCCGCGCCCGCCGCGCAACGACTGCCAATAAGGCCGAGTTTGAAGCCAAGCGCGTTGAGCTTGAAAAAGCAGCTGCTGCCAAACTGGCTGAATCACAAGCCCAAGGCGCCAAGCTTG
>JAYVEE010000320.1:0-9956 GCA_043749005.1 Polaromonas sp.
GTCGCCTGCAAAGCAACTGCTTCCTCCAAACGCGCCAACGCCCGTCGGTAGTTGGAGAACCGTTGCTGCCAACGAATGTCGTCTGTGGCACTTTCGGTCATCGCAACTCATCCATTGAGCTCATCAGCCCGATCCTGGGCCTTCGCAAAGTCCAGATCGCCACTGTAAATAGCACGCCCGCAGATCACGCCTTCCACACCATCGTCTTCCACGGCGCACAGTGCTTCGATATCGGCCATGTTGCTCAGGCCGCCCGAGGCAATCACAGGAATAGTCAGCGCCTGCGCCAGCTTGACGGTAGCTTCTACATTAATACCGCTGAGCATGCCGTCGCGGCCAATGTCGGTGTAAATCACTGACTCAACGCCGAAGTCCTGAAACTTTTTAGCCAGGTCAATCACGTTGTGGCTGGTGATTTTGCTCCAGCCGTCGGTGGCCACCTTTCCGTCTTTGGCGTCCAGCCCGACGATGATGTGGCCGCCAAAAGCGGTGCAGGCGTCCTGCAAAAACCCTGGGTTCTTCACCGCTGCAGTGCCAATGATGACAAAGCGCAAACCAGCATCCAGATAGCGTTCGATCGTGTCCAGGTCGCGAATGCCGCCGCCGAGTTGCACGTCAATTTCCAGGCCCACTTCAGCCAGAATTTTTTTAATCGCCAAATCATTTTTAGGCTTGCCAGCAAACGCGCCGTTCAGGTCCACCAAGTGCAGGCGGCGCGCGCCTTTGTTTACCCAGTTGCGCGCCATGGCCGCCGGGTCGTCGCTGAAGACAGTGGATTGATCCATGTCGCCCTGTTTAAGGCGTACGCAGTGACCGTCTTTCAGGTCAATCGCGGGGATAAGTAGCATGTGGCGGTTAAAAAAGCGAAGGCAAAAAGTTTAAGGATTCCAGCTCAGGAAATTGCGGTACAGGGTCAAGCCCTGGTCAGCGCTTTTTTCCGGGTGAAACTGGGTCGCAAAAATATTATCGCGTGCAATCGCCGCGCAAAAGCGCTGGCCGTAACTTGCAGTGCCTGCAGTGTGGCGCGCATCAGACGGACGGGCATAAAAACTGTGCACGAAGTAAAAGTACGCGTTGTCTGGCACGTCGCTCCAGATTGGGTGACTCTTCTGGTCATTCAATGCTGACTTGCTGACCTGGTTCCAGCCCATTTGCGGCACTTTGTAGCGGCTGCCATCGGCTTGCAACTGCCCAGCCAAGTCAAATTTGAGAACTTCGCCGGGTATCAGCCCCAGCCCTAGCGTGCCGACGCCACCATCCCCCGGGCGGCCTTCAGCGCTGTGCGTCAAGAGCATTTGCATGCCCACACAGACGCCAAATAATGGCTTGTTGGCTGCGGCGTGCAGCACAGATTCAAGCAGTCCCGATTTAGTCAGCTCTCGCATGCAGTCAGCAATAGCGCCCTGCCCGGGCAGCACAACGCGCTCGGCAGCCATCACGTCTTCAGGCTTTGAGGTCACGACCACATCAAAACTGCTGCCTTGCGCAACATGCTGTACCGCTTGGGACACCGAGCGCAGATTGCCCATGCCGTAATCGACAACCGCAACGGTTTTGGATGAATTCATGGGGGAATCTAGTTGCTATTAAATAAGGAGCTACTGGCGCACATATTAATTGGCTTGGAGGCCTAAAATCTACCGAAAAACAGGTTTATTAAGCCTTTTGATTCAGTTTTTACCCGGGCTTTGATTACAGAGAGCCTTTTGTCGATGGAATGACATTTGCAGCACGCGGGTCAATCTCCAGCGCCATCCGCAAGGCCCGAGCAAAGGCTTTGAACACCGTTTCAGCCTGGTGGTGAGAGTTGTCGCCGCGAAGATTGTCGATATGCAGGGTAACAAATGCGTGGTTCACAAAACCCTGAAAAAACTCATAAGCGAGTTGACTGTCAAAGGTCCCAATCATGCCGCTTTTGAACGGTACATGCATCTCCAGCCCCGGCCGGCCAGAGAAGTCAACCACCACGCGGCTGAGCGCCTCATCAAGCGGCACATAAGCGTGGCCGTAGCGGCGCAAACCTTTTTTGTCACCCACAGCTTTGGCAACCGCCTGACCAAGGGTAATACCCACGTCTTCGACTGTATGGTGGCCGTCAATATGAAGGTCGCCCACACACTGGATGTCAAGGTCAATCAGGCCGTGGCGGGCGATCTGGTCCAGCATGTGATCAAAAAAGCCGATGCCGGTGGACAAGCTAGCCTGGCCAGTGCCGTCGAGGTTCAGCTTGACGGTGATTTTGGTCTCGGCGGTATTGCGCGAAACTTCGGCAATGCGGGGAATAGGTGTGGTGATCGGGGTTGTGGTCATAAAGATTTTTCAAGCGCCGACAGCATTTGCAGATTTTCATCCGCAGTACCCACCGTCAGGCGCAAACAGTTTGTGAGCAGTGCATGCATTTTAGAAACGTTTTTAACCAGCACGCCCTGGGCCTTAATGGCCTCGAAGGTTTTAGTGCTATCAGCCACGCGCACCAAAATCATATTGGCATCGCTCTTCCAGCACTTGACGCCAGGCATCTTGCCCAGCGACTCTAAAAGCATAGCGCGCTGCGCAATTAAATCTTGGGCTTGCGTCACAAACACATCTTTATTTTCAAGTGCAAATAGCGCGCATTCGCAGTTGAGCAAGCTGATGTTGTACGGCGGCCGCACCTTGTCAATTTCCGCAATCAACGCTTGGGGGCCCATCATGTAACCCAGCCGCACACCGGCCAGGCCAAACTTGCTGAGCGTGCGCATTAGCAGCACGTGACTGTGTTGGGTGATGCGGTTGATGTAGCTTTTACTGGCAAATGGCTGGTAAGCCTCGTCCATCACCACCAAGCCACCTTGCTGGCCTGCTGCCTCGATGATGTTTTCAATGGCTCCGTCGTCCCACAGATTAGCGGTGGGGTTGTTGGGGTAAGCCAGATAGGTGATGGCGGGTTTGTGTTCAGCGATGGCGGCCAGCATGGCGGCTTCGTCCAGCTCGAAATCAGTTGTTAGTGGCACGCCGATGAACTGCAAGCCCTGCAACTGCGCACTCATGCCGTACATCACAAAGCCGGGGAGTGGCGACAAAATTGAAGCATTGGGCACATCACAGGCCAACGCCAGCAGCGAAATCAATTCGTCAGACCCATTGCCCAACATGATGTCAAAACCCTCAGGCATTTGCGCATAGCCAGCCAGCGCTTTACGTAAGTCGTTAACCCGGCCATCCGGGTAGCGGTTCAACGCGAGCGCGCCCAGCCGCTGCCCCAAATGCGCCTGTAGCGCAGCAGGCAGGCGGTACGGGTTTTCCATCGCGTCAAGCTTGACCATGCCAGAGGCGTCTTGCACCGCGTAGGCGTGCATGGACTGGATGTCAGGCCTGATGCGCGACATCGGCGTGATGGGCGCAGGTATAAGTGGGTTCAGTTTTTCAGTCATGTTTCAGGCATTGGATGGCGGCGGCGTTTCAAATGGGTTTATCACCACAAGCTGGTCGTAATGCTGAAGCGGCAGGGCATCGCTCAGTACTGCTTCACAGCCGCTGTGCAGGGCAGATGCCAGCATCAACGCTTGCCAGTAGTCAAGCTGCAGACGTACCTCCAGGCCCCAGGCAGATTCCACCGTCTGGTGGTCAGTGACCCACGGCTGCCACTGTTGATAGCGGCGCAGCTTGGCACGCGCATCGCCCTGTGGCAAGCCCGGCTGGATACGCTGGGTAACGCACACGTAGTATTCGCTCAACACCTGTGTGCTGGTACGCCCCATGCGCGTGGCCCACAAATGTGCCAACCAGGCCCGCACCCGCTGGCGGCGCTGCGTGTCCGCTGCGTCGTCTGCACAGACGAGGACATTGGTGTCAACGAAAACGCGCATGTTGCTCGGCATAAATTTCTGCACGGCACGGGTAAGGCTGCGTGTGGCCGGCGAACGTTACATCGTCAGCCAGCCATTCCCGCTCAGCCCGTGCGTAAGCATCTCCACGCTGCATTTTTTCAGTCAGCATTTCACCTACTAGGCGCGACACGCTTGAATTGCGTTTGGCAGCCTCAATACGAACCCATTCAAGCGCTGATTCTTCAACTGTGATGGTGACGTTTTTCATTACTGCGATATTACACTGGATTCGTGTAGCACGAAGTTAGTGTAAATTTTTAAGGCTTTTGTTCAGAATCAACGTCACGGTAATGACAAATGGCCTGAAGTGATGAGCACGATGTGACTTGCCACTGACATCAGTTTTGCGCCGCGCTATCTTGTCGCTCCATTTGATTTCAACACCTGTTGCCTTGACGTCGGCCCTGATGGCGTGGTCTGTTTATCGAGCCAAGCTTTTGACTGCCTCAAGGCGCTGTTCGCAGGCTTTTTTGATCAACTTTTGCGGTGTGAATTGCCAGCGCGCCAGCCAAAATCGCTTTTGAATTACCGCGGGCGCTGATCAACCAGCCTCCCGAATCGCGGGTTTACACGCAGGTGAATGGCTGTTCCACGATGTCATTCTGACGTTCAAAGGGCTCAAAAAGCCGATCCGTTTTACCGAGCCCTCGTTACGAGATCAGCTTACGCACATAACTCATCTGACAATTTGCAGCATCAACACCCGTCCCGTCATCATGCCTTTAGGGCGCTCGATGCGCACCGCGGGCGCCATCATTGGCGCTGATATTTTGCTGATGATCGATTGCAATCAAAGCTCATCACCAAATGAGGCGATTCGGCGCATCCGCATGCTTGAACAATTCGATCTGGACTGGGTAGAAGAGCCAGTCATTGCCGAGGATTTGCAGGGCCATGCAAGGTCAGGGCGGCCGTCAAGGTCAACATTCAGACAGGTGAAAATTGGTGGTTTCCGCGCGGTGCCGAACAGGTATTGAGCGCCGGCGCTTGCGACTTGATGATGCCAGACCTGATGAAAATCGGCAGAATTTCAGGCTGGCTCAATGTTATAGGCATGGTACGGGCAGCGTCCGTGCCGGTATCAAGCCATTTGTTTATTGAGGCCAGTTCCCACGTACTGGCTGTTACGCCGACCTGTGTCTGGCTTGAATTTATGGATTTTGGATCGGGCATTCTGACCAATCCTTATCAAATTAAAGACGGCTGGGTTACAGCCCAAGGTCCGAGCCTGGGCATTCATTGGAATGAATCAGCTGTCGCTCGCTACGCAGTGCAGTAGGTCTGAAATTTAACAAATCCAAACCAGAAGAGCTACGAATTCAATAGCACCAGCTTGCGATTGCCTGCCATGGAAGATGTCTTTGTGTGACGAAGTATCAGGAAATCCGGGTTAACCTCCGAATCCAATCTGGTATCTGGCGGACCAGCTCCTGCTTGGCCTGCGGGTCATATCGGCAACGCCCAATACGCTTGCTCCCCACCACCAATCCGATCAACACCTCTGAGTTGTTCTGCATCACTTGTACCCACGATGTTTAGGTGAACACAAGCATCCCGGAATTCACCTGCGTTCGACAAAACGCGGGCTGGGCACAACTTGACCAAGCCGAAAGAAGCGACGAAGGCTGTTACTAAAACAGCTTTTGAAACCACTTGAAAAAATTACAAATTGAAGACTTACCATGACAGCAGCAGCGCCGTTGATATTCCCGATACTTCACCCCTGCATCATCACTCAAACACTGCACCCGCCCCCTTGAAATGCGCGGGAAGCGCGAGCAAATCCAGCATATTTCGCACGGTGCACGCTGCCGTCGACGTAACTGGCATCCCCAGCATGCTTTGGGCCGCATCCAGCGCTGGCAGGGATGGCATTTGAACGCAGGCCGACAGTACCACGGCATCTGCATTCGCAATGTTCAGGCGTTTGACATCATTTAACAATTGCATCGGGTCACGCCTTCCCACTTCCAGGTTGTCGGGAATTTCAAAGCAAATGCTGTCAATCACCTCAATGCCTTCGTGTTCGATGTAATCGACCACCATCTGAGTCAACGGCTTCATATACGGCGCCATCAGCGAAATCTTTTTGGCGCCCATGGCTTTGAGTCCGTGGATGAGCGCGCCAGCTGATGTCATTACCTTCGATGTTGCCCCCGCCTCTGCCACGGCAGCGGCCATATCGCGCTCAACCTCACGGTGAAAACCTGGGCCTTGCGCCATGATGGCAACCAGACAGGCCGTGGAAATCACATCGACGCGGGCATCTGCCAGTTCGGCTGCACAACGCTGGGTCTGGCTGTTCATGGCCTTGAGTTCTTCAGGCGTGACCTTGTGCATGCGCATGCGGCTGGAGTGAAAGGTAAAACGCTCAGGCGCAACTTGCTCGCGCAACCGCAGCATGGCGGGAATTTCAGTCTCCATGGTTGTGTTTGAGCTGGGCACCATCTGGCCGATACGGATGAGGCGAGGGGGATTGGCCGGTGTGTTCATTGGATAGTTTCTTCGCTGCGCTTCAATTACTTCAAGGATATCTGAAGGTGGGGGCAGGTCAACATCAGTTTCCCGGCCAGGCTTCACACAAAATCTGCCGGTTGCAGGTCTTCGCCGCAAAATTATCGAAAACGCATCTCCGCCGCCCGTGCATGGGCCTGCAAACCTTCGCCAAAAGCCAGCTCAGCTGCAATCTTGCCGAGCACCTGCGCACCCTGCTCGCTGACTTCGATAATACTGCTGCGCTTTTGAAAGTCGTACACACCCAGTGGACTTGAAAAGCGGGCAGTGCCGCTGGTCGGCAACACGTGGTTCGGGCCAGCGCAGTAGTCGCCCAACGATTCGCTGGTGTAGGCGCCCAGGAAAATGGCGCCCGCGTGTTTGAGCAGTGGCTCCCACTGGTGTGGGTCTTGGCTGCTGACTTCCAGATGTTCGGGTGCGATTCGGTTGCTGATGTCGCAGGCCTCTTGCATGCTGCGGGTATGGATGAGCGCACCCCGGTCGGTCAATGACTTCGCGATGATGGCAGCACGCGGCATGCTGGGCAGCAGGCGGTTGATGGCTTCCTGCACGGCATCCAGATATGCTGCATCAGGGCACAGCAAAATGCTTTGGGCCAGTTCGTCGTGCTCGGCCTGACTGAACAAGTCCATCGCCACCCATTCGGCGGGCGTGGTGCCGTCTGCCAGCACCAATATCTCAGATGGCCCGGCAATCATGTCGATGCCGACAGTGCCAAACACGCGTTTTTTGGCGCTGGCAACATAGGCGTTGCCGGGGCCGGTGATTTTGTCAACCTTGGGAACCGTTTGCGTGCCATAGGCCAGTGCGGCCACGGCTTGCGCGCCGCCGATGGTGAAGGCGCGGGTGACACCTGCCACGTAGGCCGCGGCTAAAACGAGGGCATTTTTTTCACCTTTTGGCGTGGGTACAACCATGATGATTTCAGCCACACCCGCAACATGTGCGGGAATCGCATTCATCAACACCGACGACGGATACGCAGCTTTGCCACCCGGCACGTAGATGCCTACGCGGTCAAGCGGCGATACTTTTTGACCCAGCAGTGAGCCGAATTCATCGCGGTAGCTCCAGCTTTGTCCGTTGGCTTTCTTTTGTGCCTCGTGGTACGTGCGCACGCGCTGGGCCGCAGCAACGAGGGCCTCGCGCTGGGCGGCAGGTATCGCACCAAACGCGGTTTCAAGTTCGGCCTGCGTCAACTCAAGCGCGCTCATCGATGTAACTTCGAGCCCGTCAAAACGCGCTGTGTAGTCAAGCACCGCAGCATCGCCGCGCCTCTGCACCTCTGCAAGGATGTCAGCTACGCGCTGCTCGATCGCGGCGTCGGTATCAGCCGACCAATGCAGACGCGCCTGAAAATCAGCCTCAAAAGTGCTTGAAGACGTTGAGATACGAGCGGGAAAAGCTATAATATTCATAGCACAATGTCATTCAACATATAGGGTTTACTTTTTAACAGCCACGGCAAACGCATCAATGATCTTGCGAATCGGCGCTTGCTTTAGTTTCAACGCTGTCTGGTTGACCACCAGATGCGAGCTGATGTCCATGATGCGTTCAACTTCAATCAGGTGGTTGGCCTTGAGAGTATTGCCAGTAGATACCAGATCAACTATTGCATCCGCCAATCCGGTTAGCGGAGCTAACTCCATGCTACCGTAGAGCTTGATCAGGTCAACGTGAACACCTTTGGATGCAAAAAAGTCTCGCGCAATCGCCACATATTTGGTGGCGACTGTCATGCGCGAACCCTGCTTCATCGCGGCCGCGTAGTCAAAACCATCGCGAACCGCAACGCTGATACGGCACTTGGCAATTTGCAAATCAAGTGGTTGGTATAGGCCCTGTGTTCCCGACTCCAGCAACGTGTCTTTACCGACCACGCCCATGTCCGCACCACCGTACTGAACATAGGTAGGCACGTCAGTTGCGCGCACCAGCAGCACACGTAAGTCTGGCTGATTGGTATCCAGAATCAACTTGCGCGATTTTTCAGGGTCGTCCAGCACTTCAATGCCTGCAGTTTTTAACAACGGCAGGATGTCATCGAAGATTCGACCTTTGGATAAGGCAATCGTTATCATTTGATTCTCTTAATGTCGGCACCCAATCCACACAGCTTGGCTTCCATCTGGTCATAGCCTCTGTCCAGGTGGTAAATGCGTTCAATCAATGTTTCGCCATCGGCTACCAGGCCAGCAATCACAAGGCTGGCGGAGGCGCGCAAATCGGTGGCCATAACAGTTGCTCCCGACAATTTTTCAACACCTTCCATGACCGCAACCTTGCCTTCGATCTGGATTTTGGCCCCCAGGCGTACCATTTCATTGACGTGCATAAAACGGTTTTCAAAAATCGTTTCAGTCACAACTGCAGAGCCATGCGACACCGCATTCAGCGCCATAAATTGAGCTTGCATGTCAGTTGCAAAGCCGGGGTATTCGGTCGTGCGAAACGATTGGGCTTTCAAACGGCCTTCCGACTGGATTCGCATACCGCCTTTAATAGCAGTCACGACGGCGCCTGCTTCACGCAGCTTGTCAACCAGCGCATCCTGATGGTCTGCTCTGGCATGCAGCAGTGTTACGTCGCCACCGGTTGCGGCTACAGCGCACAAGAAGGTGCCGGTCTCAATCCGGTCGGCCACCACCTGGTGGGTGCACCCATGCAGACGCTCAACGCCTTGAATACGAATGCGGCGAGTACCATGACCTTCAATTTTTGCACCCATCTTGATAAGCATTTCAGCCAGGTCTCCGATCTCCGGCTCTTGCGCGGCATTTTCCAGAATCGTTTCGCCTTCGGCCAATGTGGCCGCCATCAAAAAGTTCTCAGTCCCCGTGACTGTGACCATATCGGTCGTGATGCTGCATCCCTTCAGGCGCGTTCTGCCCTTGGGCAGTTTGGCAATCATGTAGCCATGCTCGACCACAATTTCCGCACCCATGGCCTGCATGCCTTTGATATGTTGGTCCACTGGTCGTGAGCCAATCGCGCATCCGCCGGGCAATGACACAGTAGCTTCACCAAAGCGCGCCAGCAGGGGGCCAAGAGCCAACACTGACGCGCGCATGGTTTTGACCAGCTCATACGGAGCTTCAGGGGAACTGAGAGCGCCTGCATTGATCGTGACAGTGCTTGGCACATCCTTTTTGAGTTCTGCAACCACACCCATGTTGCGAATCAGCTTGAGCATGGTGGACACGTCCTGCAAGCCGGGTACGTTTTTTAACGTTACCGTTTCGGCAGTCAACAGCGCGGCACACAGTTCGGGCAGCGCGGCGTTTTTAGCGCCGGAAATGGCGAGAGTTCCTTTCAGGCCTTTGCCACCCTTGATGAGTAATTTATCCATGCTTTTGTTTTAAGAGTTGGCCGCCCACTCAGCAGGCGTAAAAGTTTTCATCGACAGCGCATGGACCTCATTGGTCTGGATGCGGCCACCCAGCGTTGCATAGACCTTTTGATGTCTTTGAATCAGGCGCTGGCCTTCAAAGCTGCTGGAAACAATCGTGGCGTACCAGTGCTGGCCGTCGCCAGACAGCTCGATGTGCTCGCACGGCAAGACGCTTGAGA
>JAYVEE010000321.1:0-9940 GCA_043749005.1 Polaromonas sp.
GCTATCTTTAGAGCGGTTTCACACCGACCATTAGACAGTTTAAAAGCCTTTAAGGAGCGATTCTTAAAGGCTTTTTTGATTGGTAAAAAAATGGGTTACACGATATAAGAGGGAATATCGGCAGCTATCGACCGCCGACCTAAGTAGGAGGTTTCCTCACTTGCAATCTTCTATCAATACATTTTTTGATTGGACTGTAGTGGTCTAATAAAAAGGGGGATTTAAACACCAAGCCTTTTTTGTTTAATCAAATTCGTTCTTAATCCAAGTCCATCACATGAAACTCAAACTTGTTGACTCGACGGTTTTCAAAATAGAGTTTTAGGGTTTCTTTAACCGTCCTGAATGCGAGCTCATCCCACGGAATCTCTGTTTCAGTAAACAACTTGGCCTCAATGGTTTCAATGCCTGGAGCGAAATTACTGCTTAGCAATTTTGCCCGGTAAAACAGGTGAACCTGACCAACCTTAGTAACGTTCATCAATGTAAAAAGGCTCTGCATTTCAAACTGAGCGCCAGCTTCTTCTACAGTTTCTCGCGCGGCGCCTTCAGCGGTGGTTTCACCCAACTCCATAAAACCTGCGGGTAATGTCCATTTGCCCCAACGCGGCTCGATATTGCGTTTACACAGTAAAACCTGCCCGCCATCTTCCCCCCATGTGGGCACTGTGCCTACTACATTCAGTGGATTTTCATAATGTACGGTGCGGCAAGCAGTACACACTGCACGAAGCTTTGTGTCACCATCATCTGGCAAACGATACAAGACTGAGGCACCACAAGCCCGGCAGTGTTTGATAGGTAGGCGGTTCATGGATTCAGTGTAGTGGTTCTCATGATTTACAAACACCGAAGCATGATTTGCAAGTGGGCTGATCAATAGCAACAGAGCAAAAGCGGAACTGAAATGCTATGTATTTTATAGCAACTTGCACCCGTATTTGTTTGGCTGGAAGCCAAAAGTACATCTTAAAACGGATTACAGGTCGTTTTTCAGTATTTTTGCAGATTGTTATTCTGGCAGCGGCCTGTTACGCCTTGGCGGTTTTACCATGCTTTTCAATCAGGCTGCGTGCTGTGTCCAGCAGCTTTTTACCGTCAAAGCCTTTTTTGTTCATGTCTTCAACCCATTCAATCTCAACCGCACGAGCCTTACGGCGGAAGTCTTGTGCCTCAGCCACGCTGACGGTGTAGATGGTGTTGCCGCGGTCACTCGCCGATTTGCGGCCAATGCTGTCGTTGCCTTGCTGGGTTTTGCCAAGAAAGGCCGACGTGGCCATTCCAGAGTTGTTGTCGATGACCTTTTTCAAGTCAGGCGCCAGCGAGTTGTACTTGGCCTTGTTCATCGCCATCACAAAAGTAGTGGTGTACAGACTGCCGCCTGTGGGGTCAAATTCAGCGTGAAATTTGGTCAGCTCATTGACCTTGACAGACGGCACCACTTCCCAAGGAATCACGCAGCCATTAATGGTGCCTTTGCTCAGTGCATCGGGAATGCCCGGTAGCGGCATACCGACTGGCGTGGCACCTAGCACACCCAGCAACTTGGTGACTTGCCGGGTGGGGCCGCGCAGCTTCATACCGCGCATGTCAGCGATAGATTTCACCGCTTTGTCGGCAGTATGAATCACGCCGGGGCCATGGACTTGCAGGGCAATGACCTGCGTGTCTTTGAATTCATCACTGGCCACGGTTTGAAAATACTCCCAGTAGGCTTTTGACGTGGCCTCGGCATTGTTCATCATGAACGGCAGCTCAAACACCTCAACCCGAGGAAATCGGCCCGCAGTATTGCCTGGCAGCGTCCACACCACATCAACCACACCGTCTTTTGCCTGGTCGTACAGTTGCACGGGTGTGCCGCCCAATTGCATCGCGGGGTAGCCTTCAAACTTAATGCGACCGCCGGATTCTTTCTCAACTTTTTCCATCCAGGGTTTGTGCATGGTCAACCATACGTTGGACTGCGGCGACATAAAGGTGTGAAACTTCAGCGTGACAGCTTGCTGAGCAATGCCTGAGAGCGCAGGCGCAACCAGAGCAGCGGCGGCGCCGGTTTTAAGAAGGGTGCGTCTGGCGATCATGCTGATTCCTTGAACTGATAAAGGTGAATACCAAAATTTAAGGGCATTCACAGGTTTTGAAAACCCGTGAATGCCCTTAGCTCATCGCTGGGCGAGCCAGCGAATCAAGTTTTCGGCCTATTTCAGTGATGTGTAATTCACAGGGATCCAGGCGAAGCCTTTGCCAGTTCCCTTGTGGACACGGCCCAGACCTGGAAAAGCGATGTGTGAGCCGCCTACCAAATAGCCATTTTTGGCCGCATCGGCATAAGCCTTGATGCGCTCTTTGGCTGCAGCTTTAGTCTCGCTATCAAACTTGATGGTCACACTCGGGTCATCAAATTGCACCGCAGCAACATGCATCAAATCACCCCACAGCATCAGCTTTACACCCTGGCTCTCAACCGCGTATGTGGTGTGTCCGGGCGTGTGGCCATGTGTTGCCATGGTTCGGATACCGGGAACAAGCTCGGTACCAGCTTCAAACGTCTTCAACTTACCGACTGCCACGTACGGATTGACGGACGCCATGGCTCCCTGGAAGAAACCCTGTGATTCCTTTGGCGCTGCCTTCATATTGGATTCACTGAGCCAGAAGTCGGCGTCTGCCTTGTCAAGGCGCAGGATGGCATTCGGGAAAGCCATGGCTGTGCCGTTCATCAAGCCGCCCACGTGGTCAGGGTGCATATGGGTTATATAAATCTCATCGACCTGCTCGGGCTGGTAGCCAGCGGCCTTCAGGTTGGCGAGCATATTGCCAAGAGTGGGACCAAACAGGCCAGCCGCTCCCGTATCGACCAACACCAGTTTGCTGCCGGTGTTGATGAGGTAGGCATTGACTGAGGTTTCAACCGGGTAGCTGATAAAGCTTTTCTTAAGTGCGGCATCAATTTTTGCGGCAGGTGCGTTAAGCAGGTCTTTAACAGGCAGCTTGACGGTACCGTCAGAAATGGCGGTTATTTCAAAGTCGCCCAGCATCATGCGGTAGTAGCCTGGTGCCTGGGTTTTAACCATAGGGCCAGCAGCAAATGTGCTGACTGCGATAGTTGACATGGCCACTGACAAGATTATTTTTTTGAAATGATTCAACATGTAAAGTTTTCTGAGAATTATAAAAATTGGCTGTAATGCAGTGAGTACTGCATCCTGCCAGGCGGGCAGCGGCTAATGTACACAAAGGATCAAATTTTGGTATGTCCCTGTTTAAGTACTTTTTGAAACTGTGGGGCTTACCTGCTTCAGGGCTGCTTGCGCTTTGTCTGGTCTAATCGGTATGGAACGAAGTCTTGCGCCAGTGGCATCTAAAATTGCATTGCCTATTGCGGCAGGAATGGCAGTACCCGTCGGCTCCCCGGCACCCCACGACACATCGCCCGGTGTGTTGATCATGTCGACCTCAACGCGCGGCACATCAGGGAATCGCAAAATCGGATAAGTAGCCCAGTCGACACTGGTGACCTTGGTGCTGTCCCACTGCACTTGTTCCATCAGGGCACGGCTGACAGTTTGAATGACGCCGCCCTCAATCTGATTGGCCAAACCATCCGGGTTGATGATTTGCCCACAATCGTGGCCTACGCACACGCGGCCGACTTTGACTTCACCCGTTTTGCGGTTGACTTCAACCTCTGCAACCGCTGCCACATAGGTGGTGGTGGTGTTATAGCGGACGTAAGCAATGCCGCGTCCTTTCGCTATGTCGCCCTGGCCACCATTATTTGCTTTACCCGCTGGACGAGGCTGCCAATCGGCGCGCTTCATGGCTGCCTTAATCACGGCGATGGCACGCGGATCCTTAATGTGCTTCAAACGAAATTCAGCCAGATCAGCCTCGGCCTCAACAGCCAACTCGTCCATGAAAGATTCGTTGGCAAAGCTGTTTTCAATCCTTCCTGGGCTGCGCAAATGGGCTGAACGGAAAAAAGCTTTTTCTAAGTGTTTTGTCTTGACACTAATGTTTGGTACGACATAAGGTGCGCCAGCGTTCTGAAACAAAAACCCTACCCAGTTGCCCGGCTTGGACATTCCCAGATCAGTCGCAGCCAACAAAGGAAAGTCCAACGGTTTGAAGGCCACGATGTGGTTCAGCGCGATGTAAAAGTCGGCTGACGAGGCTTGTAAACTTTCATCTTTGTCAAAACCAGCCTCCATATCAATCACGCGAGGCGGACTTTTGGGCGCCCGTGCTGTTTCATCAGCCCGCATCCATTGAACCCGAACGGATTTCCCGATCATCGTGGCGATTAGAGCTGCATCAGCTGTGGCATCTTCATGACCGTTGCGGCCGTAGCAGCCAGAACCATCGACGTAAATCAAACGAATCTTGTCAAGTGCTACTCCCGTGACGGCGGCCAATTCGCTTTGCATCGAATGCGTGGCTTGTGAAGGCGACCAGACCGCCAAGTTACCGCCGGAAAAATCAGCCACTGCACACGATGGGCCAATAGAGGCATGGGTTTGCACAGCAAATTCATAGCTGGCTTTGACACGTTTACTACTGGCGGCCAGCGCGGCAGGTGCGTCACCCACTTTTTGTGTAGCTTCCTCTTTAGCCAGAGGCTGGTTACGCCAATAGTCAAACACAGCGGCTTTTTCAGGCAAGCCTGTTCCTGCTGACCAGGCCAATTTGAGGGCACGTGCAGCCTTGATGGCTACCCACGCGGTTTTGGCCACAACGGCCACAAATTCGCCTTTGCGCACAGTTTGTACAACGCCGCTTACTTTGCTTACCTGGCTGTCATCAACAGACTGCAACCTAGCGCCGAGCTCATCAACCCGCACCACTCTGGCATGCAGCATGCCAGGCAGACGAACATCGTGGGCGTATTCAAACTGGCCGGTAACCTTTGCGGGTATGTCTGCCCTTGGAATGGACTTGCCAACCACTTTGTAATCGGAAGCTTGGCTGATCACTGCTTTGGCGTCAACTCTTAAATCAGTGGTTTTAGCCCCTTGCATCAAGTCGCTGTAAGAAACAGTTTTACTCGCATCGGACCTGGCACGGACGATGCCGCCTTCGACTTGCAATTGCTCAACAGGCACGCCGAGCTTGCTGGACGCGCGTGCAAGCAACGCGGCTCTGGCAGTGGCACAGGCTTTGCGCAGCTCAACGCCACCTTGGGCAATTGTCAGGTTAGCGCCAGTCATCCACTGATTAGGCGTGGTTGCGGTGTCACCCATCACCATATGGATTTGCTCAAAGGCGACGTCCAGCTCGTCAGCTGCCATTTGGGCCATGGCTGTTTTAGCGTCCGTGCCCAAATCTACTTTACCCACAAAAATATTGATTTTCCCGCTAGGCTAAATGCTGACGAAAAAGTCCACAAGGTCTTTAGCGACGGCTTTGGCAGGACGCAGCACTGGAATGTTTGTACCTGCGGCTTGAGCCATTGTCGCTTCAAGGCTGAAGCCGACGACCATCGTTCCGGCAGTGGCTTTGAGCAGACTGCGACGGTTTAGTGACGTGCTCATTGAGTTCATGATCATGTCCCTTTCAAGGGGTTGCTGCACGCTTGACGGCGGCGCAAATACGTTGGTGGGTGCCGCAGCCGCACAGGTTACCTGCCAGTACGTCTTTGATCTGAATGTCGGTAGGTTTGGGTGTGGTTTTCAACAGCGCGCTCGACGTTATGATCATGTCGTTGATGCAGTAGCAGCATTGCACCTCCTGCTCATCAATGAAAGCCTGCTGAAGTTTGCCCGGTTGGCCGTTTTGACTCAAACCATCAAGAGTGGTGATATTTTTGCCACCCATCGTGCTTATAGGCAACAAGCAAGATCGGCTCGCCACACCCTCTGCATGTACGGTGCAGGCACCGCACTGGCCCGGACCGCAACCGAATTTGGGGCCTTTCAACGAGAGATCATCGCGCAATGCTCACAACAAACGTGTGTCGGCGTCAACGGTGACTGACTGGGCTTTCCCGTTGACTTTAAGTGTGTAGCGCGGCATGGTTTGTCTCCAGTTTTTTGACGATTGACATTGATATTTAGTTTTTACCCTCTGACTAGACAACTCACTCAGACTTGATGCCGGCTGTCTTGATGGTCTTGGCCCAAAACTCAGTATCTTTTTTAACCAGTGCATCCAGCGCAGCCGGAGCCATGTAGCGCAGTTCAACGCCTGCACCATCAGCACGAGTTTTGGTTTCAGGCAGTTCCAGTGCAGCCTTGATCTGGCCGCTTAGTTTGGCAACCACGTCAGCTGGAGTGCCCGCTGGCGCAAATATGCCGACCCAGGCTTCTAGCTCAAAGCCTTTCAGGCCCGCTTCAGCTGTGGTGGGCACATTCGGCAGACCAGGGTGGCGGCTTTTACCTGCAACCGCCAAACCTTTGAGTTTTCCAGCCTTAATTTGTCCCATCACCGACGGTGGGGTGGTGATGAACACCTGCACTTGGCCAGACAAAACGTCCTGCAGCGCGGGGCCAGAACCACGGTAGGGGATGTGCACCATGCTGGTTTGGGTCTGCAGTTTGAACATCTCGGTGCCGATATGCGACAGCGAGCCATTGCCCTGACTGGCGTAGCTGAGCTTACCCGGATTGGCCTTGAGATATTTGATGAATTCATTCAGGTCACTCACGGGCACTGACGGGTGTACGGTTATCACGTTAGTCGCAACTGTGATCAAGGCAACAGGCACGAAGTCCTTTTGTGCCCAAGGCAGCTTGGGTGTCAGGTTGGGGTTACCCACGTGATAAGCCGAGTAAGAGTTCAGCAGCGTGTAGCCATCCGGATTGGCTCTGGCGACGCCTTGGTAGGCCACGTTTCCGCTGCCACCGCCGCGATTGTCAACCACCACCGCCTGCGATGTGACCTTGGCCAGAGAGTCCGACAAAATACGTGCCGAGGCATCTACAAAACCGCCTGGCGGGTTGGGTACAACCAGCGTGATGGGTTTGCTGGGGTACGGTTGGGCTATCGATAAGGTTGCCCCGACAACAAGAAGCAGGGCGAGGGCAGAGCGCTTGAATGGCAATTTCAGGATCATGGTTTGTCTCGTGTTGTACGTGTGGAATCAGGTGATATATTTCACCAGCCAGAGCGGAATGATGGGGAATAACAAGAAAAGAATCGTTCGACACACGTCGCTGACCAAAAATGGCATCACACCTCTGTAGGTTTCACCCATAGGGACATTCTTTGCCATCCCATTAACAATATAAACGTTCAGCCCAACCGGCGGAGCAATCAGCCCAAAACCAACCGTCATCAGCACCATGATGCCAAACCAAATGGCTACTGACTCCCTGGGCATGCCAAAGTCAAGGGCAATGACCATCGGAAAAAAGATCGGAATTGTGAGCAACAACATCGATAACTCGTCCATGACGGCGCCCAGCAACACATAAAAAAGCAGGATGGCAACCACCACAATTAGTGGTGAAAGGCCCCAACCACCCACCAGTGCTGCCAGTCGATTGGGAACTTGCGTCAGTGCCAGCGCAGAATTCATCAGGTCGGCACCAATAAAAATCAAAAAAATCATGGCTGCGCTAACGGCTGTTCCGTAAAAACAATCCTTGAATTTTGTGATGGTCATCTCGCCTTTGAGCAGGGCGGTTAAAAATGTGGCTGCAGCGCCAACAGCTGCACCCTCGGTCGGGGTAAAAAAGCCCCCGTAAATGCCACCAAAAACCAGCGCAAAGATAATCACAATCGGCGCAACTCCAAGCGCAGATTGAAGCGTAACGCCTTTCCGGTTGACATCAACGTCAGGCGCCTGGCCTGGTACAACCCGCACATAAATGGCTACTGCAAGCATGTACCCAAACATGGCAATAATGCCGGGAATGATGGCGGCAGCAAACAGTTTGCTGATATTTTGCTCGGTCAAAATAGCATAGATAACCAAGACAATTGACGGTGGTAACTGGATACCCAAAGTACCCCCGGCGGCCAATGTGCCCGTTGCCAAACGGCCAGAGTATCCATGGCGTTGCATTTCTGGAAGCGCTACGCTGGTAATGGTGGCAGCCGTTGCAACTGACGAACCACTGATCGCGCCAAACGCTGCGCAGGCCAACAGGGAAGCCATGGCCAGGCCACCCTTAAACCGGCCCATGACGCCTGCTGCGAATTCAAACAACGACTTGCTGATACCGCCCTTCGTTGCAAATTGCCCCATGAGGATAAAAAGCGGAATCACCGACAAGTCGTAGCCTGCAAAACGTGCGAACGCCTGGCTGTTCAGAAAGCTGGCAAAAGGTCCCCAGCCAGATTGCGTGACATAACCAATAGCGCCTGCCGCAAACATGCTGATCGCAATCGGTATGCGTATCGCCATCAGAGCCAGCATGCTGCCGAAAATCAAAAGCGTCAAACTGAGAGGTGTCATATTGCTGCCTCTGGCGAATCTGTGGAGCCGAAGCCAACTACGGTTTGATGCAGCGCAATCGCAGCAGCCAACACGAAAGGCGGAACCATGGCGGCATAAACAATCCATTCAGGAAACCCCATGATCTGGGTTTCGGAATTGGCCGAAAAAACATTGAGCCCACCCAGCGTAGTGCGCCACGCCAGCAAGGCAAACAGCAACGCGGTCAGCAGCGTACCAAAACGGTCAAGCTTGTCGTTGGTATTGCTGCTCAAATTAGTTGTGAAAAAGTCCACAATGATATTGCCGCGTCGCAGCTGGCAGATAGGCATGAAAAGCGCGATGGCAGCGCCCGCCGCCACACCGGTCAACTCAAACGCACCGACGATCGAGTCGCCAGTTGTGTTGCGGCCAATCAGGCTGGCGCAGGTCATGAGTGTGATGGAGATCAGCAGCAGCCCCGCAATAATGGCGCAAAGTTTGGCGAGGCTTTCTAAAACCCTCATTGCACAGCAACTCTCAGCTCACCCAAGCCTGCCACGCCGCCGACCATGATGTCGCCTTTGATCACTGCCGCTACCCCCTCGGGCGTTCCGGTGTAAATCAAATCGCCGGGCATCAATTCCCATGCCGCTGACAAATGCTCAATCGTCTCGGCTACATTCCAGATTAGCTTGGCAACATTACTGCGCTGGCGATCTTTGCCATCGACCTGCACGTACAGCTCTGCATTGTTCACGTCGCCCGCCGCGGCAACAGGGGTGATCGGGCCTATTGGCGCTGAATGGTCAAAAGCTTTGCCGACACACCAGGGACGCCCCGCCTTTTTCATGTCGCCTTGCAAATCCCTGCGCGTCATGTCAAGGCCCACGGCGTAGCCAAAAATATGGCTGTGAGCGTCTTCGGCCTTGATGTTTTTGCCACCAGTACCAATAGCCACCACGAGTTCAATTTCATGATGCAGGTTTTTTGTCAGGCTGGGGTAGGGCATATTGCCCGTGGTACCTGCCTCGACTGCCACGATGGTGTCAGCAGGCTTTAAAAAGAAAAACGGCGGCTCCCGTCCCGTAAATCCCATTTCTTTGGCGTGCTCTTCATAGTTACGGCCGACGCAATAAACGCGGTGAACTGCATAGCGGTCAGTACTGCCAATAACAGGTACTGAAACTATCGGGGGCGGGCTGAATACATAACTCATGACATTCTTTCTTCTTTGTGTATGCCCAATGACTGATGCACGGGCCAGTCTGAAAAGCTGAACAGCACGCAACCTGATGGCGAACTCAGCCGAGCAGTGTGCCACGACGGAATCACAAAATGGTCCCGCGGGCTGAACTCATATACAAAAGCCTTGCCCTGATGTTCAACGCTGATGCTGCCGTGCCCCTCCACCACACTGAACACTGCACCGTCAGTTTGACGGTAAGGTTTGCCATTAAAACCAGCCGGTAAGCGTTGCATGAAAGTGGCCATGGTGGGCATGGGAGAACCACCGGTAGCTGGATTGATGTAGCGCAGCTTTACGCCATCCCAGGCATCCACTTCCTCATGCTGTTCCAA
>JAYVEE010000322.1:0-3013 GCA_043749005.1 Polaromonas sp.
CTACATCGACAGGATCCCTATGTTTGGCAAAAAAAAACAGCCTCCGATTAAAAGTCTGATCGCTCAAGGCAGTTGCATTGAAGGCAACCTTAAATTCACTGATGGCTTGCGTATTGACGGCGAAGTCATCGGCGACATCAGGGCCGTTGAAGGCGGTGCCAGTATTTTGGTCATTAGCGAGTCAGCCACTGTGACCGGGCAAATATATGCCGATCACGTCATCATCAACGGCCGCGTGATGGGTCAGGTGCACGCGTCTGAGCTGCTTGAATTGCAGCCCAAAGCCAAAATTGCAGGCGATGTGTCGTACAAGGCGCTTGAAATGCATCAGGGTGCCGTCATATCTGGGCAATTAAGCCCTACAAGCCAAGCGTTTGAGGAAAAGCCCATATTGAAGCTGGCTGCCAGCAATTTCTAGGCTTTGCAATGGCGCATGAGTATTGTGGTCAGGCCTGTTGCGTTAAAATTTGAGATTGTTCAAGTCAGGAGATTCCCATGAGTGCAGTTTCTGAAATTGTCCCCACCCAAATGCCGGATCCGTTTGTCTTCACCGACAGCGCTTCGGCCAAGGTCGCTGAACTGATTGCCGAAGAAGGCAATCCCGACTTGAAGCTTCGCGTATTTGTGCAAGGCGGAGGTTGTTCAGGTTTTTCTTATGGTTTCACTTTCGACGAAATCACCAATGACGACGACACCACCATGACCAAAAATGGTGTGTCGCTGTTGATTGATGCGATGAGTTACCAGTATCTGGTGGGTGCTGAGATTGACTACAAGGATGATCTGGAAGGTGCGCAATTTGTGATCAAGAACCCGAACGCGACCAGTACCTGCGGCTGCGGCTCAAGTTTTTCCGCATAAGCTTTTTTAACATCATGAGAAGCCGCCTGTGTCGTGGTTTTTTGTTGTCCGACTTAATCAGGCTGGATAAACAGCACCCAAAACCCGCCGCCCATTGGCGCCCGTGACGCCAGGCAGGTTACCCGGCAAACGCAGAGTGGTTTGCCTGGCCAGCCAGGCAAACGCCGCAGCTTCAACCTGTAACGGTGGCAAGCCCCGGGCGCTGGACGAGCCCACTTTTAAAGAGGGCAGACCCGTTTGCAGGCGTTGCATCAGGTAATTGTTAAAAGCACCACCGCCGCAAACAATGAGTTCTTTGCTGTGGCGTACATAGCTTTTTGCGCCCATAACACAACAGTTTGCAGTGAATTCGGTCAGTGTGTTTTGTATGTCGGCAGTGCGCTGAGCAGTAAATGGCTGTAGCTTGCCCGCTAGCCAATCCATGCTGAATAAATCGCGACCGGTACTTTTCGGTGGCGGCAATGCAAAGTACTTCTCGTCAAGCAAGCTAGCAAGCAGTGCAGGAATCATCTGGCCGCTGGCGGCCCATTCGCCGCCAGTATCAAAGCGCTGACCAGTGTGCTGCAAACACCACGCGTCCATCAACGCATTTCCGGGGCCGCAGTCAAAGCCCAAAACCTCACCTGCTGCAGGCAACACACTGAGGTTGGAAATGCCGCCAATATTCAACACCAGCGTAGTGACATCCGGCTTGCCAAACACGCTTTGGTGAAACGCAGGTACCAGCGGCGCACCCTGGCCACCCGCAGCCACATCTCGACTGCGAAAGTCTGCCACCACATCAATACCCGTGCGTTCAGCAAGCAGGGCGGGATTGTTCAGTTGCGTGGTGTAGCCGAGGCCGGGCTGGTGGCGCACGGTTTGCCCATGTGCGCCTATGGCTTGAACGTCTTTGGCTGCCAGCCTGGCATCATGCAGCAGTGACTTGACGACTTTTGCATATGCCTCTGTCAGCTGATTGGCTGCCAACGCCGAACGATGTAATTCGTTGCCTGACGGCAAATTGAGTGCCAGCAGCTCAGCGCGAAAATCATCTGAAAACGTTTCGGTAGCGTTTGCCAAAACCTGAAGCTTGGAGCCTGACAAATCAACCAGCACACCGTCTGCACCATCAAGCGATGTACCCGACATGAGGCCGATGTACAAGTCACTCATACGACCTATTCCGCTCTGGTTTGGCCTATCGTTGCTGCGGCTTGCAATTGTGTGTTGACAACCGAAGCCAGTTGTTTGAACATTGGTAGCGCAGCGATTGGCACAGGAACGGTATCGCTCTGGCGCGCAATCGTCATCGGGTCCTGATGCACCCCGTTAACACGGAATTCAAAATGCAAATGCGGCCCGGTAGACCAACCCGTTGAACCCACCAGCCCAATGGTTTGCCCCTGACCAACGCTTTCGCCAATGCGCACATTGATTTTGCTCAGGTGGGCATAAACTGTTTCATGGCTGTTATGGTGCTTGACGATGACAACATTACCATAGCCGCCTTGCACCCCTGCAAACGACACCACACCGTCTCCCACTGTGCGTGCAGGTGTGCCCATGGGTGCTGCAAAATCAGTGCCAAGATGGGCGCGCCATTTTTGCAAAATCGGGTGAAAGCGCATGGAAAAACCGCTACTTATGCGGGTAAATTCCAAGGGAGAGCCGAGGTAGGCGCGGCGCAGGCTTTTGCCGTCCAGTGTGTAATAGCCGCCCTTGTATGCAACGCCCAGCGCGTCCCGGCCCGGCGGCTGAAACCACATGGCTTGATGCGTTTTGCCCGCATTGACAAACTCCGCCGACAGCACGCGGCCCGTACGCAGCGGCTCGCCATCTGCCTCCAGCGCTTCATACACCAGATTGAAGCGGTCGCCTTTGCGCAGCGCGCGTCGAAAGTCGATGTCGCTCGAAAACATTTCAGCGAGTTGACTTGACACCGCATCAGGAATGCGCGCCTCGTCAGCAGCTGCAAACAGCGAGGTTTGAATCACACCACTTGCCAGCCGTGCATTGGCTGAATAAGGGGCCGTTTCAATGCGTGAGCTGAATGCTGAACCTGTGCGCTCAACCACCAGCCGCTTAAAGCTTGCCTCGTCATCCGTCGGCCATCGGGTGCTGAATTTAGTCAAAGCTTGCGAGTCATCAGCTTCCACCTGCACAGTCTTGC
>JAYVEE010000323.1:0-3010 GCA_043749005.1 Polaromonas sp.
GATACAACCTGACACTAGAAACATGTCTTTTAACGAACAATTCGACCAGCATGGCGCATGGCGTCGAGAATTTGCTTTGCGGCTCAAACTGCTGGCTGAATGGATGCGTGGTCATGACCTGCTCAATGCCGCAGTTGAGGAGCGTTTGCGCAGGTTGGAAGCGCAGGTTCGGTCTGACAAGGTCATGGTGGCTTTTGTCGCTGAATTTTCACGCGGCAAGTCTGAACTGATCAACGCCATCTTTTTTGCCGGTTACGGCAGACGCATCATGCCTGCAAGCGCCGGCAGAACCACCATGTGCCCGACGGAATTGGGTTATGACGCTGAAGTGCCACCTTGCCTGCGATTGCTGCCAATTGAGACGCGGCTTCAAACCCATGCGCTGATGGAATGGCGCGCTGTGCCTGAAAAATGGACGCGTATAGACCTGGATGTCAATGACCCCAGGCAACTGGCCCAGGCGCTGGAAAAAGTTGCAGAAGTGCGGCATGTGACGAAAGACGATGCCCGGGCTTTGGGATTTTGGCACGACGAAAATATCGATGACAACCCGCTGGTTAGTGCTGATGGTTTGATTGAGGTGCCCAAGTGGCGCCATGCCCTGATCAACATCGCGCATCCATTGCTCAAGCAAGGTCTTGTGATTCTGGACACGCCCGGATTAAATGCGATTGGTGCCGAGCCGGAGCTGACGGTGAGTCTGATCCCACAAGCCCATGCTGTTGTGTTTATTTTGGCGGCAGATACCGGGGTGACCAAATCAGATCTGGCTATCTGGCGCGAGCACCTGATCACAGAAGACGACGAAAATATCTCCCGGCTAGTGGTGCTCAACAAAATTGACACGCTATGGGACGCTTTAAGTTCACCCCAGCAGGTTCAGGCGCAAATCGAGCGACAACGTACCAGCTCTGCAGACATATTGGGTTTGCCAGTCGCACAGGTTATTCCTGTGTCAGCGCAAAAAGGTCTGGTTGCCAAAGTCACGCGCGATGAATCATTGTTGGAGGCCAGTTGCCTGCCCAACCTTGAGTTGGCGCTGGCTGAGGGCATCATGGGCAAACGCCAGAGAATCTTGCGCGCGGCTGTGGCGGGCGGAATTGCTGAGCTGCGGGTTGAAGCGGGCAGGTCTATTCACGTTCGTCGCCGTGATTTGGCTGAACAGATGGACGAATTGCGCGGTTTAAAAGGCAAAAATGCGTCGGTCATCAAGCACATGCGTGCTCGCATTGAGCAGGAGCAAACTGAGTTTGACTCCAGCGGTGCGCGAATTCACGCGGTTCGGTCAGTACATCTGAAATTATTGCGTGAAGTGTTCAATTTATTGGGCACGCCAACCTTGAAGACTGAGTTGGTTGAATTGACTTTTGCCCTGAAACAACCGGGCATTAAATTTGGCGTAAAAAAGGCGTACGGCCAAACGTTTTCTCGTCTCCGCGATGCACTGCGCCGGGCTGAAACCACCAGCGTCGAAATACACACCATGCTGATGGCTTCATTCAAGCAATTGAATGCAGAATTCGGATTTTCTTTGCAAACGCCCAGAGCGCCTGAGTTGACACGCTATGAACGTGACCTCGACCAGATCGAGCGCAGTCATTTGCAGTACCTGGGTGTGACCAACGTCATCAAACTTTCACAGCCTGATTTTTCTGAACGACTTGTCCGAGCATTGTCCACCCGACTGCGGGTTGTATACGAGTCAGCGTTGGGAGAATTTGAGTTGTGGAATAAGTCAGCGGCTGCGCAACTGGATGCCCAGTTGCGCGAGAGGCGGCGTACTTTCAGCCGCCGGATTGAAGCGATTGAACGCATTCAAAACGCTGCTACAGGACTAGATGAGCGTATGGGTGAAATTGATGTGCAGGAAGTAACTCTGAATGCGCTTGACGCCAAGTTGACCGAGCTAACATCCCATCTGGCTGGCACGCCCATTGACACTGGCCAAAACGATTCACCAGACACGGTGATTGATTCGCTGGAAGATGTCATTACCTGATGCGTTTGTGATGCCTGATCTGTGAGCGTCGCACTGGCTGGCCGTTTTGCGCAAGACGTTGTTGCCTGGCAAAAAAAACATGGCCGCAACAGTTTGCCCTGGCAAAACACCCGTGATCCTTACCGCGTGTGGTTGTCTGAAATCATGCTTCAGCAAACACAAGTTACTACCGTGCTTGACTACTATGCGCGATTTTTACAGCGTTTTCCTTCGGTGGCTGATTTGGCATCTGCCCAGCCTGATGAAGTGCTGGCATTGTGGAGTGGCCTGGGTTACTACAGCCGTGCGCGCAATATGCATCGGTGTGCGCAAGATGTGGTGGCGCTTCATGACGGGCAGTTTCCGAGGTCTGCTCAGTCGCTGCAAACTTTGCCCGGTATCGGACCCTCTACGGCGGCTGCAATAGCGTCGTTTTGCTTTTCAGAGCGCGTGGCAATCATGGATGGCAATGTCAAACGGGTGCTGACACGCGTGCTGGCTTTCTCAAGTGACCTGGCATCAAGCAAAAACGAAAAGCAGCTGTTGACTGTTGCCAACCATCTATTGCCAGAAAAAAACCTGAAGCAAACCATGCCGCGTTACACCCAGGGGGTCATGGATTTGGGCGCGACTGTTTGCACAAGCCGCAAACCACGATGCCTGATCTGCCCGGTACAAGGTATGTGCAAGAGTTATGCGCAAGGTGAGCCTGAGAAATATCCTGTCAAAACCAAAAAATTAAAGCGTAGCGTGGAACACTTGAGCCTGCTTTGGGCGCAAAAACCTGATGGTTCGGTGTGGCTTGAGCGCAGGCCAGAAGCAGGAATTTGGGGCGGGCTTTACTGCTTGCCAGTTTTTACAAGTGAGGAGGCATTGCTGACTTCTCTACCTGAACGCAGTCGTTCGCGGGTCCAGTATTTGCCGCCTTTCAAGCATGTGTTGACTCACAAGGATATGCATTTGAGCCCAGTTATTGCCGGATTTTCTGCCAGCCAAAATATGTCGTTAAGTGGTGCAGTTGAAAGAGGGCGC
>JAYVEE010000324.1:0-3008 GCA_043749005.1 Polaromonas sp.
TGCCATCAGCTCATTGGCAAAGGTGTGCTCCTCCTTAATTTGCTCATCCGTCCAGCGATCTGGCCGATAAAACTTGGCAACCACCACATCGCCTGCCTCACTGCCTTTGCCAGCGCTGTGTTCAAGATGGATCTGGTAGACCCGGTTTTCATAACTAGACAGCGCCATCAGGCGGCCGTCGCCCATCAAGCCTACGCTGGCTAGCGCGTCCAGCACCACATCGGGGGTCAGGGTCTCATATGCGTGGAGGGCTGGCGGAGTAGTTGTTGAGTGTGACGAGGTCATGCGTTCATTGTCGTTGCCTTGGTATCCGCGAATGAGGAAAGCGGTGCAACCCAAAGGGCTACACCGCTTTTATGCAGACACTACCGTGTTAAACGACTGTCAGCGTCACATCGATGTTGCCGCGTGTGGCATTGGAATATGGGCACACCTTGTGAGTTTTTTCAACCAGAGCCTGTACTGCGGCTTTGTCCATCCCGGGTACGCTGATCTTCAGTTCGACTGCAATGTTAAATCCGTCAGGCGTTGCACCTGCACCAAACGGGCCAATGCCCACTGCACCTTCGATCGTGGCGTCAGCCGGAATGGTAATTTTCTCCAGTCCGCCGACAAACTTCATTGCCCCCAGGAAGCAGGCCGAGTAACCCGCTGCAAAAAGTTGCTCTGGGTTGACGCCACCGCCAGCGCCACCCATTTCTTTGGGGGTGATCAGTTTGACGTCGAGCAAACCATCGTCAGACTTGGCTTGTCCTTCGCGGCCGCCAGTAGCACTGGCGTGCGCGGTATAAACGATTTTTGACGGTTTGGTCATGATGTTTCCTTCTGGGTTGACATACCTCGAAATTGAGGCGGTTGAAAAAAATTGAAAATCAAAGATGCTGAGATGCCAACCGCTGGCGCAAACCTTGTACCTGGTTGGTCAGCGCCACCAACTCGGGCAAGGAACATTGGCTGGCGCTCAAGATGCAGCCAGGGATTTTGGCTGCGGTTGTTTTGAGCTTGCGCCCTGAAGTTGTCAGCGTGATGTACACCCGGCGCTCGTCTTCAACATCACGAATGCGGCTGATGTAGCCAGACGCTTCAAGCCGTTTGAGCAAAGGCGTCAGCGTTCCTGAGTCAAGGTAAAGCCGCTCTCCGAGCTCTGACACCATCAAGCCGTCGCGCTCCCATAGCACCAGCATGGCGAGGTACTGCGGGTAGGTCAAGCCTAGCTCGTCCAGCAGCGGCTTGTACACCTTGGTCATGGCCAAAGAAGTGCTGTACAGCGCAAAACACAACTGGTTGTCCAGTTGCTGCATGGGGTCAGGTTTTGTACTGTGTTGACTCGACATTACCCGAGTGTACAACGCAATTGAATCGTGTGCAATTTAATAAATGGTTTGGAGCCTTACGGCGATCAGCCCCTGCCGCTAAACTGCACACCCATGCAAAAACAAGCTAAAAACCTGCCGCAAGTCATTCAAGAGCTGCGTCCCGGCCAGTCCATTGAGCTGCTCAAGGAGTTGCACATATTGACGCGCGAAGGCAGGCTGAACCAGGACACGCGCCGCAAGCTCAAACAGGTTTATCACCTTTACCAGTTTATTGAGCCACTGCTTGAATGTGCGTTGAAAGTTGATGCCGCCTTCACGCTGGCTGACCACGGCGCCGGCAAGTCGTACCTTGGCTTTATTTTGTATGACCTGTTTTTTAATGTGGCGCAACTTGGCAAGGCAAAGATTGGTCAGCTTCAAGGTCATATTTACGGGATTGAAAACCGCCCCGAGCTGGTTGAAAAGTCTCGTGCCCTTGCAGCGCGGCTGGGCTTTGAACGCATGTCGTTCCTGAACCTTTCAGTCAAAGAATCTGCCATGTCCATTGAATTGCCAGACCGCATCGACATCGTCACGGCGCTGCACGCCTGTGACACGGCCACCGACGACGCGATAGCTTTTGGCCTGGCCAAGCAGGCGCAGCACATGGTGCTGGTGCCGTGCTGCCAGGCTGAAGTGGCGGGCGTGCTGAAGAAAAGTAAAGCCCTGAATTTAAGCCGCGCACCCCTGGCCGAGCTGTGGCGGCACCCGCTGCACACGCGCGAGTTTGGCAGCCAGATCACCAACGTGCTCCGCTGCCTGCAACTTGAAGCCAACGGCTATGACGTCATCGTCACAGAGCTGGTGGGCTGGGAGCATTCGATGAAAAACGAGCTGATTCTGGCAAGCAAATCGAAAGTGGCTACGAAGGTTAAAACGGACGCTGCGCAAGTACGCTTGCGGCAAGTGTTGGGTGAGCTGGGACTGGCAGAACTGCAACAGCGATTTTTTTATAATTAAATACGCTATAAAAATAGGAGCTTTATACGCCTGTATTAAAGGACTTTAAAGCCGATTTAATGCAGAAATTTAGCCAGAGAAGTGTTTTTTATTTTCAACTTCGAAATCTTTTTCGCGTGAGGCCTAGTGCCACCCAAAAACCGATCACGGCATAGGCTACCAGCACCGCCAAATGTTGCAAGCCTTGCGCAGGCAATTGACCTAAAAACAGTGGGCGAATCAACTCAACTGCCGCTGTTAGTGGTAGCCAGTCAGAAATAACACGCAGCGCACCGGGCAGCTGGTCACGCGGGAAAAACACACCGCTCAAAAACATCGTCGGTGTTAAGAAGAGCGTGAAGTAATAAGTGAAAAAATCGTAACCCTTCGCCAGTGCATTAAAGATCAGCGCAATGCATGAAAAAGTGATGCCGACCAGCGCCAGCAATGGCGGGGCTAGCAGCAGCATCGGGCTGTGGCTGATGTTCAGGGCCAGCATGACGGCCAATATCACCACGCTGGTAAACAGCGACTTGAAAGACGCCCACAGCATTTCAGCAAACACCAGGTCATCCAGCCGCACCGGGGCGTTCATGATGCCGTCCCAGGTGCGCTGCACATGCATGCGTGAAAAGGCCGAGTACAGCGCCTCAAATGATGCAGCCTGCATCGCACTGGCGCACACCGATCCGCTAGCCAAAAATAGCAGATAGG
>JAYVEE010000325.1:0-3002 GCA_043749005.1 Polaromonas sp.
CCATCACAGTTACCACCTGGTCGCCTTGCACTTCAACCACACCGTCTTTGACCGTTCCACCGGTACCGCAGGCGCTCCGCAGCTGCCTGCCCAACACGTTTAGCGCTGTCGGATCCAGAGGCAGGCCTTTGACAAGAGTCACGCTTTTCCCACCCCTGCCCTTCGTTTGCAAACTGATGCGCACCGCGCCCTTGGTTTGAGGTATCAATGGCGTCTTGCAAGTGCAGTTAGCCACGGGCTGGCGACACACCGGGCACATCCGTCCGCTATCGGTTGAGTACACCAGGCCGCCTGATGTGCTTTTCATGGTGTTACCTGCATACCGAGTGCAAGCCGTGGCGGTGGCGCACATCCCCCAGCTCATGAGTCAGCACAGCAGTGATGACTTTGTCGTCAGCACCCACCAGTTCAACCATCTCATCGGTCATCACCATCGTGCCTCCGGGCAGTGCAAAGGCGTTGGGGCCAATGCAACTTTGCCTACCAGCGTGTTGGCATAAAAATAGCGTAGCCTCTGTACCTTGGCCCAGGGATAGTAAAGACCAAAGGTCACAAAGATCAGCAGCAAATTGACAATCCAGATCCGAAAATACTCACTGCCCGAACCGGTGAATTCAATCGGCAGTTGGTGTGTTGCACTGTGCTGCATGTCAACATTTGAAAATGAATCTTGCATAACCCTCCGTAACTTTTTAATGCTGAATGCGCTATGCCCTTGCATGGCCACCATGGCAAATAATGTAACTCGCAACACGCTTTAACTGCGGTATTCTGGTGGACATCCATGACTGAACTTCACACCCCCGACAAAGAACAAATTAATTTGCTCGAAAGTTTTGACCGCTTGGGTTTGGGTCAGATTCAATTAGTGACTACTGAAGCGCAAGCCAAGATGGCGCTGGCAGCGCTTCAAGGTGAAAAGGCACTCGGTTTTGACACCGAATCAAAACCCACTTTTGCTAAAAATGAAGCCTCTACCGGGCCTCACATTGTGCAGTTGTCCACTCTCCACAAAGCATGGATTTTTCAACTTGAAGACGCCGAGTGCCGACGCGCTGTTGGCGTTTTGCTTGAATCATCACGCATTATCAAAGCCGGCTTTGGCCTGGGTGATGACAAAAAACGCATCACCTACAAACTGGGCGTTGACCTGCAAGGTGTGCTGGACTTGAATACAGTCTTTCGTGAACAAGGTTACCGCAAAGATATGGGCGTGCGTGGTGCGGTGGCAGTGCTGTTTAACAAACGCTTTATCAAATCCAAAAAAGCAAGCACATCCAACTGGGCCAACACACATTTGACTGAAGCGCAAATAGTTTACGCCGCCAACGACGCCTATGCCGCCATGCGGGTGTACGCAGAGTTGGGGCTTTCGCCCGATCCTGGTACATCCAGGGCATGCAAACCAATGACTGTTGAAATGATCCGCTCCTGATGAGATAGCGATCCAGCTGGCTCACTCGTTATTTCAAATTGCAGACAAAACTGTATTTGTGCAACATCTTTAATTTCCAGCACATCCCATGCTCACCAAGAATCGCCCTGATCTTGCCCGTTGCGACAACATACATGTCAAACCTTGAGCAACATCATGCCGGTTGGGGCATGCGCACTGCGCTGGGGTTCGTTTTTATATGGTTTTTCGTTGGCGGCATTGCCCATTTTTTATTTGTTGAAGCACAAATGCGTATCGTGCCGCCCTACATCCCTTGGCCACGAGCTGTCGTACTGGCAAGCGGCGGACTGGAGATTGCGGGTGCTGTGGCTCTGTTGTGGCTGCCCACACGCAAATTAGCCGCCTGGGGTTTGTTTGCGCTGACATTAGGAGTGACCCCAGCCAATATTTTCATGCTTAAAGAGGCAACATTGTTTCCTACGATACCGTACTGGATGCTGGTATTGCGACTGCCGTTGCAAGCAGGTTTGCTGATGCTGATCGTGTGGATTGCCCTGAACAAGCGCCAGCGCTAATTCTTATGCAAAAAAGGCAGAATCCCCCTGAATGCGGGCGTAATTAGCTATAAATAAAATAGCAAATAATTTTTACCCGCCAGTTGCTGCCTAGAGGTCCGCCAGCATCTTTTCAGCACTGAGTCACTCGCTAATCATTTTTAGTATGTGGTCAGAACGCTCACCTCGACAGCGGCAAATAGGTCTATCGGCGGAAATGGCGGTTGCGGGTAAGCCAGCTCAAGGTATTCAACAATAGGCTGGCTTTCCCGATTTCACTCGTATACGATATGCGCCATCCGCTTGTCAGCCTGCGCCATCCAGCTTGCCAGCGCCGCATCAGTCGGGAAAAATTTAGCCTCGTCGCCCAGCGCCACATCTACCGCCACATCACCAAAGTCTGCCTGCCGCCTGAAAAGCAAACGCACCGGCAAACCGCGCACCAGTTCGCCTTGCTCGGTCATTTCGCGGCGGGGCGGGAAGTCCTTGATCAATCGGGTGATGTCTGGTGCAGCACCACTGATATCGACGTTAACTGCCACTTTTAAATACTTGCCGAACTTGCAGCGTGCGGCTTCCAGGTCCCACAACTGAGTCACTTTGAAGCGTCTGCCGAAACGCTCTGACGCGCCCTGCAGTGTGCCCTGCACAATCACCAGTTCGTCGTCTTTGAGCAGGTTGCGGTTGGCGTTGTAGGTGGCTTCATCTACCGACGCTTCAAGCGTGTCGGTTTTATCATCGAGTTTGAAGATGATGACCTTGCCGCGATTACCGTTGATGACGCGCAAGTCTGTGACGATGGCAGCCAAAATCCGTGTGTCGCGTGAATCAAATAAATCCTCAATTTTCAATTTTGCAAACTGGCGTACTTCAGCTTCAACCTCGTCAAACAAGTGACCTGAAAGATAAAAACCAATCGCTGTTTTTTCATGTACCAGCCGCGCCTTGATGCCAAACGGCATGGCTTTAACCAATTCAGGCTCTTGCGTGCTGGCGGCATGTGAGTCTGACATGTCAAACAGCCCGCCCTGGTTGGCATTGGTCTCAGTTGC
>JAYVEE010000326.1:0-2994 GCA_043749005.1 Polaromonas sp.
GCCTTGCAGGCAGACCCAGAACAGCGTGAATGTCGGCCACCACGGCGAAATGACGCCGCCGCGTTCGCGCGCGTCATGTAACTCACTGCCGCCGGCTCCTTGCGTCAGCCCAGCGTTGTGGTGTTGCATGCGCCTTCGCTCCAGCCAGCTCGTGACAGCGAGCGTCAAAATCAACACACCAACACCCGTCGCCAGATACCGGTGAATCATTTCAATCCAGGCCTTGGGTACAGTGACCGGGCCTGTAGGCATCGCAGTTTGCGCAGCAAAGATCTGCTGCGCAGCGCCAACCGGGCTGGCGTGACCATAGCAGCCCGGCCAGTCAGGGCAGCCCAGGCCAGAATCCGTCAAGCGCGTGAAGGCACCAAAAATAACCAGATCAAATGTGAGAAAAAGCGTTACCCAGGTTAGCGTACGCAAGCGCTGGGCGGGTGGTACTTTGCGGCTTTTCAGCCAAACCCACGCCAGCGGGCCAATTGCAACGACCATGCCCATGATCATCAGCCGCAGCGTGGGGCTCAGGTTGTAGAGTTCTTGCGTATCCATGGCTTCAGCGACCGTCAGTGTCCCAGCTACCAGATGCCCGCAAAAGCCTGTCCAGATCACGCTTGGCCTTTGCCGCACCGGCGGCATCCATGTTGGCAGGAAAGCGCATCATCAAATTACCCAGGGGATCAACAACATACAGATGATCTTCGGGACGCTGGGTGCCCACTGATGGCAGCCATTGCTCCAATGCTTCTGCACGCACGCGCATTACCGTCGCGTCAGCCAATGCAGGCTGAAGGCGGGCATCCACCAAAGCGTCGTCGGTTACCAGCCAGACGCGGTCAAGTCGACCTTTTTCCTTACCCAGTGATTCGCGCAACTGTCTTTGAAAATACAGGCGTTGCTGGCATGCAGCATCGCACCCGGCACTGGCAACGTTTATCAATAGCCACTGGTTTTTTAGCGCAGTCAATTCACCAGTCTTGCCGTTCAAATCTGTTGTGGTCATGACCGGAAGCGGCCGCTGCGGGGTAATGAGCTCGCCATAGTTGCGGCGGCCTTCCGGCCGCACAACGTAGTACATGAAGTAAGACGCAATAACGGGTGAAGCACACACCAGCAGCACCGCAATCATCTTCCAGCGGCCTGCGCGGCTGCGAGGGCTGCCGTCCTGCGCTACTGGCAACGTGTGCACTGTCAGGCTCAATGGCTCGTCTTGAGGGACAGCAGCTGACTTGAAAAGGGGTTCAGACATGGGGGACGTTTTTGCGCTTGACGCGCCAGGGATTGATGATTTGAAACCAGATATACAAGCCGACGACCAACGCGCACAAACCGAACCACTGGAATGCATAACCGTAGTGCTTGTCGAGGCCCACATTGGGTGCAGCCCAGTCGCGAAGAAGCCCCTCATTGGCGGGCCCCATTTGCACCATCGACACTGCCATCAATGGCAAAGAAATTTCGCGACTAAACGCTGGCAGGTCGATATTTTGCCGGATGCGCCCACTGTCGGCACCCTTGAACTCGTATAACTTGGATGGCGGCGGGGCGATGTGGCCACGCACGGTGACAGCGCCCGCGGGCGTTTGAATATCCGGCAGTTTGGTGCGATCTGCAAAATTGCGCAGCGCCCAGCCGCGCTGTACCAAAATGACTTGCCCCGTGCCGTCCAGCACCAATGGCGTGACAGCAATCAGGCCAGTTCTGCCATTCATCTGCCGGTTGTCCAAAAATACGGTGTGCTCACCCCGCCAGACACCTTTTAGCGTGGCGCGGCGATGTACAGCGTCCTTTAAAACGTCGGGACCAGCCAGGTCAGTTGCCTTCAAAATGGATTGGTTGCTTTGCGCCTCAATGGCCAATTGCAAATTTTGTTTTTGCGCCGCTCTGCGTAACTGCCATTGCCCAAGCGAGAAGGTTGCGCCCGCCACCAATACTGCGGCCGCAGTCAGCAACCAAAACCTTGCATGTGGCGAAAGTTTGGCCATCAGCAGATAATCCTGGGCATGACATATCTCGTAGCCATTGCATTTTTAGCCATCATTGCCAGTCTGGCAACCGCGCTTTTTTTCATGATGAAAGATGGCACAAATGGCAAGGCCAAGACCAGTGGCATGGCGCGAGCCTTGGCCTTTCGCATCGGGTTTTCAGTGCTGCTTTTTATTTGCATCTTGATTGCCTGGAAGATGGGTTACATTCAGCCGACGGGTTTGCCTGTTGGTAAATAAAACCGGTATTTTAAGAAACAACAAAGGCCGCATCGCGCGGCCTTTTGCATGAGAAGCCACAGCGTTTTTTATAACCAGTAGACCAATACATACAAGCCCAGCCACACCACGTCAACGAAATGCCAGTACCAGGCAGCACCTTCAAAGCCAAAATGCTTGTCAGCAGTGAAATGACCCTTTTGCAAACGCAATGTGATGAAGAACAGCATCAACATACCGACAAACACATGAAAGCCGTGAAACCCTGTCAGCATATAAAAAGTAGAGCCGTAAACGCCTGAATTAAGCTTCAAGTTCAGGTCGCTGTACAGGTGCGCATACTCGTAGCCTTGAACGCACAGAAAAACAAAGCCAAGGATGACGGTTGCCCACATAAAGCCGATGGTTTGCGCCCGGTGTCCGGCACGCAGGGCGTGGTGCGCAATGGTCATAGTGACGCCTGACGTCAATAGTAATGCGGTGTTGATGGTTGGCAGCCAGAAAGGTCCAACCGTTTGAAAGGGCTCAACAATGTCGGCAGGTGAAGTCGTTGCGCCGGCAGCAACGCTGGGCCACACGGCTTTGAAGTCCGGCCACAACAGCGCGTTTTCAAGTCCGCCAAGCGCAGGTATGGAATGCATGCGCGCCCACCACAGGGCAGTGAAAAACGCGCCAAAAAACATTACCTCAGAAAAAATAAACCAGCTCATCGACCAGCGAAAAGAGAGATCAATTTTGTAACCATACAAGCCGCCCTGACTTTCGCGCACTGATTCGCTGAACCAGCGAAACAAGG
>JAYVEE010000327.1:0-2991 GCA_043749005.1 Polaromonas sp.
GCCTGACGTTGGGGGACTTGAAGCCTGGGGTGTATTACATCCGCCTGCAAAATGCAGCGGGTCTGCGGAGCCAAACCTACCGATTCGAGCTGTCAGGCAATTGGGGGCAAACCGTGTTTGACCAGGCCTCGGCGCTGCAAGCCATCAAATAAGCTCGATTTATTTACCTATCAACTGGGTCAATTTGTCGGCCTCAAAGGTACATTCAAGTGCCGCGTCATTGGGCACGCAATCTTTGCCAATATCGCTGTAATTGCCATTTTTCGACAGCTTTTCAATCGCCTGCCAAAGCAGCGCAATTTGCTGGTCTTGTGTGCTGGCGTTGTCGATCAACCCCTTCATGGCGAGTGATACTGGGTCGTCATCCAGCGTGATGCCGTAAGCTGAAAAGGTTGTCGGTGTGACGTCTGGCGATGCGTCATTTTTGGATGGAATGATGCGCGCTGGTATGCCGACTGCGGTTGCCCCGGCAGGCACGGGCTTGATAACCACTGCGTTGCTACCAATCTTCGCTCCGTCGCCCACCAAAAAACCGCCCAGCACCTTGGCCCCTGCACTCACCACCACGTTTTTGCCCAGCGTGGGATGGCGTTTTTCACCTTTGTAGAGCGATGTGCCACCCAGCGTCACGCCTTGGTAAATCGTGCAGCCGTCGCCGATTTCCGCCGTCTCGCCCACCACCACACCCATGGCATGGTCAAAAAACACGCACGTACCGATTTTTGCGCCGGGGTGAATTTCAATGCCTGTCAATCCCCTTGCAATATGGGAGATAAAACGCCCCAGCCATTTAAAGCCGTTGTTCCAGCACCAATGCGCACGGCGATGCAGCACCAGCGCGTGCAGGCCGGGGTAACAGGTCAGTACCTCCCAGGCGGTGCGGGCGGCCGGGTCGCGGCCCATGATGCAGGCGATGTCAGATCGAAGTCTTGAAAACATGGGTTTGAGTTTAGTGGTCTGGGGTGATGTCTGCTGACGGCGCTTTTTTGATCATCATTTTTGCGATGCCGCGCAAAATGTGAATTTCTTCCGGGCTCAGCTGCGCGCGATTGACCAGCTGGTTAAGCCGAGGCATGAGTTTTTTCGGCGTAGCCGGGTTTAAAAAAGCAATCTCTATCAAGGCTTGTTCAACATGTTTTAGCATGCCTGCAACTTCTTTCGCATCGGCCAGTTTGCGCTCGGCAATTGCCTGCTGAATGGCAAATCCACCCAACGCCTCACGCCAATCGTAAGCAATCAGTTGCACAGCTGCAGCAAGATTGAGCGAGCCGAAATTCGGGTTCGTCGGAATACTCAGCGCGACGTGGCAGCGGTACACGTCGTCGTTTTGCATGCCAAAGCGTTCGGAGCCAAACAAAAATGCCACACCTTCCGGACTTTCAACGCTTTTAGTTATTTTCGATCCTATTTTATCTGTCATATCGGCCTTTGAACCAATATCAACGAGCGAAGGCAGCTCCTGATTTAATAGCGACTGGAAATGCGCGCGTGGCGCCATGGTCGGCGGCCCAAAGTCGCGCGGCGTCATGGCGGTGGCGCACAGATGCGTCATGCCGTCAAGAGCTTCATCGAGCGTTTCCACAATTCGCGCATTCTTTAAAACATCCAGCGCGCCGCTGGCCCTTTGAATAGTCTCTTCACGCCTGAGCACGTTGGCCCAACGCGGGGCCACCAGCACCAGGTCGTCAAAACCCATGACTTTCATGGCGCGCGCAGCCGCACCTACGTTGCCAGCGTGGCTGGTGCTGATGAGAATAAAACGGGTCTTCAAGGCATTAACCCAAAGTGAGCTGCAAAGTGGCAAGGTAAAATCCACATTGTCGCTGCCCCCGATCGCCGGATTACAGCCTTCCTCGTTCTTTCCCACCTCTATGTCAGCAAACCTGCACCCCATGCTCAATGTGGCCATCAAGGCTGCACGCGCCGCTGGCGCCATCATCAACCGCGCTGCGCTGGACGTTGAATCGGTTCGTATCTCGACCAAGCAAGTCAACGATTTTGTCACCGACATTGATAAGAAGGCCGAAGAAGCCATCATCGAGACATTGCTGACCGCTTACCCCGCCCACGGCATTCTGGCTGAAGAATCCGGCAGCGAACATGGCGCAGCAGATTCTGACTTTGTGTGGATCATTGACCCACTTGATGGCACGACCAACTTTATTCACGGCTTTCCGGTGTATTGCGTTTCCATTGCGTTGGCCGTTAAAGGCAAGGTGGAGCAAGCCGTGGTGTATGACCCGACCCGCAACGACATGTTTTGCGCCACCAAGGGTCGCGGTGCATACATGAACGACCGCCGCATCCGCGTGTCAAAACGCACGCGCCTGCAAGAATGTTTAATATCCACTGGCTTCCCGTACCAGCCCGGTAACAAGCTCAGGCAGCACCTGGCGATGCTGGGCGAGATCATCACGCAGTCCGCTGGTGTGCGCCGTCCGGGCGCTGCAGCGCTTGACCTGGCCTATGTCGCAGCAGGTTTTAGTGACGGTTTTTTTGAGAGTGGCCTCAAACCCTGGGACGTGGCCGCTGGGTCATTGTTGATCACTGAGGCAGGCGGTCTGGTCGGCAACTACACCGGTGATTCAGATTTTTTACACGTCGGCGAATGCGTTGCTGCCAATCCGCGCATTTACGGGCAAATGGTGGCTACGCTGGCCAAGTACAGCCAGTTTGAAGCAGCGCCAAAGGCAAAAAAAACATCAGTCGGCAGGCCAGTGTTGGATGCGCCTGAAGATAAAACCGTTGAAGTGGCATTTGTGCAAGCCAAGCCCACCCTGACGGCAAAATCGCGCCGCATCAAGCCAGCACAGGTTGTTGCGCCCGACGCGCCGTTTTAAGCGGCACGCTTACTTGTCTGCCCAACGATCAGTTGGGATGGGTAGGCAATCCAGCTCTCAGGCGACTACCTTGCAATCAGTGCCAAATCTCCGGCCGTCAGCCAGCGCCATTTCCCAGGCTTCAAGTCATCAGGCAACGTGAGCGAACCAA
>JAYVEE010000328.1:0-2987 GCA_043749005.1 Polaromonas sp.
TCGCTTGCTGAATGCATCAGAGACAGCCAAACGAGTGATCGCTGACGATACAACAAGGCGGCGCGCGGACGTGGCGGAGCACGGCCTGAAGCACTGCGCCCTGCCGTCGTGCGACAAGAAGGAGGCGTCGGTGCAGCAGTACAAGTGTTGTTCCGCGTGTCGCTCCGTGTGGTACTGCTCCGAGGAGCACGGGGCGCTGCACGGGGCGGAGCACAAGCCGGTCTGCCGCGCAACCACGGCCGCGCAGCAGGCCGCGGATGACGCGGACGGGGGCGCCGCGTGACGCGGGCGCGGCCCAGGCTTTGCGCGCACGCTTTGGTCTGCCAACAGCGCTCACCACGCCCGGCTCACTTCACTGCAGCGCAGCCGCGTGTCGGCGGGGATTCGGAGGAGCACGGCGCGGACGAAGCGGCGAGGGAGAGGGGAGAGAATATTGTCAGGTGATGAGAGTGCTCTTGCGCCTCGCGACCGCGGGTCAGCATCGCGGTCCACGGCTGCCGCAGTGCGCCGCTGTTCGTCCTGTTGTCACGCTCAAGCAGGGCGTGTAAGGGTCCAACCCACGGAAATTTGCTCCTGCCCTCCGTTGCCCCCACCCTTCACTGCTTCAGCCCGCAGCGTTTTGTTTGTTAGTAGCCCAACACACAAGCTTTGCACTCCCTCGTCGCCAACCCCAGCGCCAACAAGCAGGAGTTGGATCAGCCTCATATTGCCCTCAAGCATGCGTCCAAGCGCGCGCGCCCCCGAGTTTCCAACGCTTGCATTTAAAGACAGGTCCAACACACGAAGGCCGCGGTTGTGCATTAAGGATGTGGAGATGTTGCGCACAGCCTCACTGCTGATTTTCTGTCTACCTAAGGCAAGGTTGTTGAGACGGGTGTTATGAGAGAGAAAGCGACACAGCTTCTTTGCACGGAAGTTCCAATCTCAAACCCGTACCAAAACACATCCGAGATGTTTCCAAGTGTTGGATCGTTATCCCGAATGCGCTCTGCACACATGTCAACATTGGAATCAATCAAGAATGCGATCTTTTCGTCAATGGAGTCGGTGTCCGTATCGTCATCACTTGCGCCTTCTTCAGCATCTGGAAGGTACTCTTCGTCCGCGGCATCACTCACAACAATGTCAGGGAACGGGGGAATTGTAGGCTCATGCTAAGGCCATGTTGAGGGTACCCTTTGCTGTTCCAAAGAGTTCCGCTATAGTCAATGCCATGAGCCTTGTGGTCGGCAATGTCATCAACACTAATCAAGCAGCTGGGATACAAGCCATCAAGCTCAAACAAAGCACTTCCGTCTTCATTGAGTGTACATGTAAGCTTTGCGTTCTTCACGCGATTACGGAACGACAGATCATCAGAACGGAGGTCAGTCATTTTATGAATCCGATTAAAGATTTTCACCTTAAGCTTTTCACCTACGCTACGCTCCGGTAAAAGCTTTACCAAAACCCTTATATACTCACATACTTTGTAGGAGTTTTTTACCAAAGTGGGGTTTTGGTAAAGCTTTTGCCGGAGCGTAGGTTTTGGTAAAGTTTTTACCGCAGCATAGCGGAGGTGAAAAGCTTGGAGCGCCACGGTGCACTTGTGGCGCCATGGTGCGCTTGTGGCGCGCTTGTCATGCAAAACAAATAAAATTGATATTTTTTGGTACTGCATTTTTTTCTCCTTCTCCCCAACAAACAACATGGACACACGCCGCACTTTCAGCAGCACTACACTTTGCACCAAGCTGAAGAAGCTCGCAAAGCGTCACGTCAACGCCAAGAAGACACCTGCGGACTTCAATTGCACCGTCAGTTACCGCTTGCACGCCATGTCTGTGCCGGAACTCCTGCCGGTCGTGTGCACAAAGGAGGGCGGCTACTTCATTCGTGGCTGGGGCAGAGAGGAGTTGCGGGTTTTACAAGATGCATATGGTGTCGTGCTCGACGGTCGTCGCGTGTTCACAAAAGCCAAATGTGACCTCTGCTCAGCCAAGCGTGACCGATGGGTGGAGGGGGAGGCCAAGACAATGGCTGTTGTTGGCAAAGAGGTGATGTTCCATAGCGACGTGCACGCGGCGGTTGCTGCAAATGTTGCTGAGCGGCTCGCAAGCCAAGCATCCGCGGCGGCTTAGCTTGATGATGAGATATGCCGTTAATCTGAATATGCCTCGGACCCTAGCATCGGCCTATCCAGGGAGTTCACGCGCTGCAAAAAAATCCCTAAACTTTTGGTAAAGCTTTTACCGAAGCGTAGCGTAGGTGAAAAGCTTAAGCGTTCCATGCCTCTGATCCGGTGCGCAATGAAATGCTAACTGGAATTCTTATGCCTGCAAAGCTCCCGTTCGGTGCTGTGTACCGAAAGTACAAATGGCCGCTGTTTCCACTCCAATTGAGGTTCATGTCGTCGGTGCCAGAACGCGGGAAATCAAAGTCGTAGAAAGACGGGTACTCCAGATGCTGGGCAATGATAACATTTGGATCCGTTGGTCCAAAGAGATTAATTGTTGGTGTATTACTAAGCACTTGGATTTGTTCACTCCAGTGTATAAGGTCGTTGCTGGTTGAATACATGACACCATCACTGATGCCCAGCCAACAGTCACATACAAAGTTCCACGAGAAACTGTGTGGAATACCAGGAATGGAAGCAAAACCTTTGAACCCCGCCATGTTGTTGTGGTAAGGGTCGACGCTGCGTACGGTGTAACCCGAGCCGTCCCACCCACGCCATGCGGTTGGGTCTGCAATGTTGCTTGTGCGCCAAAGGGTGTTGGCAAAATACGAGTCTCGTACAAACATGTATTGCGTAGAGTTGTCGTACGGGTATTGAAAGACATTGCCCACCTGATTCATATTGCCACCCTGCTCAGATGTGAGCGTGGACACGAACACACCAGGTGCAGGGTCAGGGCCGGTGATGTATTGATAAGATTGACCGCCATCGTATGAAACAATTCCGGGAATGCTCCCACCAATACCATTCCCGGCTGGTACTCCGT
>JAYVEE010000329.1:0-2982 GCA_043749005.1 Polaromonas sp.
TGAAACGGGCGCAAGCAGCTATTAAATATATAGCAATCAAACCCTTTCCAGCACCAGCGCAATACCCTGCCCCACGCCAATGCACATGGTACACAGCGCATAACGGCCACCTGTTCTATGCAACTGGTTAACTGCTGTGGTGGCCAGACGCGCGCCCGATGCGCCAAGCGGATGGCCCAGCGCTATGGCGCCGCCGTTGGGATTGACGCGTGGATCATCGTCTTGCAAACCCAGCAGGCGCAGCACAGCCAGCCCTTGAGCGGCGAAGGCTTCGTTGAGTTCAATCACATCCATTTGAGCCAGCGTCAATCCCGTCAACGCCAGTACTTTTTGGGTTGCGGGGGCAGGACCGATACCCATGATGCGAGGGGCAACGCCTGCGGTAGCCATACCGACGATGCGTGCGCGAGGAATCAAGCCGTTCCTGGCGGCACTGGCTTCGTCTGCCAATAGCAATGCACATGCACCATCGTTTACGCCGGATGCGTTACCCGCTGTGACGCTGCCATCGGGGCGTACTGCGCCTTTGAGCTTTGCCAGCGCTTCAACAGAAGTCTCCCGCGGATGTTCATCTTTGCTGACCACTATTGCATTACCCTCGCTACCGGTGGAGCCCTTTTTCTTTTGTGCAATTGTGACGGGTGTGATTTCCGCGTCAAAGTAGCCCGATTTCTGTGCCGCCACCGCCTTTAGCTGGCTGGCCAGGGCCATCTTGTCCTGGTCTTCACGGCTGATATTGAACTCTTTCGCTACGTTTTCAGCAGTCTCAGGCATGGCATCGACGCCGTACTTTTCTTTCATCAGCTTGTTGACGAAGCGCCAGCCGATAGTGGTGTCATACATCTGCGCAGCGCGGCTGAAAGCACTTTCAGCCTTGCCCAGTACAAAGGGCGCGCGGCTCATGCTTTCAACGCCGCCCGCTATCATCATAGTAGCTTCACCCGCTTTGATAGCGCGGGACGCCGTGCCAATCGCGTCCAGTCCAGAGCCGCACAAACGATTTATCGTTGCGCCAGGCAACTCCATCGGCAGCCCGGCCAGCAGACTCGCCATATGTGCCACATTCCGGTTGTCTTCGCCCGCCTGGTTAACGCAGCCGTAAATTACGTCCGTTACGGCCAGCCAATCCACATTGGGGTTGCGCGCCATAAGCGCCTTTAGAGGGATAGCACCCAGATCGTCAGTGCGGATACTGCTCAGTGCACCACCGTAACGGCCAAAAGGGGTGCGTATTGCGTCGCAGATAAATGCATGGTTCATACTTATTTCCAAAAAGATGCTGGCAATTCAGGCATCGACGGATGATCTTGCAGCCGCTGCCCATTTAGAACCAAAGGAAATAATAGCCCAGCAAGCGCAAATACTCCTGCAAGGCTTTAGATCAAACCTCTCAGGGCTTGCGAAAACCCATAACCAGAACAACTGCACCCAACGCGAGCGCACCCAAGCTTAACCATTGGGGAATATTGACTGATTCTTTTTCTTGTACCTTTAACTCAATCGGTCCGATTTTGGCGGTGGTTGTGTCTTTGGTAAAACTGAAACCCCCCGTGAAGAAACCCGCCAGGCCTGCAACAATCAAAATAATGCCTGTAATTTTTGCTGCGTTCATTTTTATTTCCTCGCGGGTTATCGTTTTGCAGAGAGCGTTTTGTAATCCCGGGTAACAAAACGTTGTCGAGAATCTACCTGCAATCAGGTAGTTTGTCTGTAGGACATTAACGAAAGCCGGGCGCAGCGCAGGTTGCTTGACCTCAATTGGAAGTGCGTCGTGATAACCTTGCTTGATGTTTACGCCCTCTCAAGCCGATGTTCGCCGTTTTTTTTGCACTATATACGCCAAAACACAATCAAATCTTCCGTTGGAAGCTCTTGAAACTATAGCAAGTCAATGGCTGGCGGAGCACCCTGAATATCACGCTGACTTCGCCGATGCAGATGCAGCGCTTGAAAAAATGTACGACGTTGAAGGCGGTAAAACCAATCCGTTTTTGCACCTGTCAATGCACTTGTCCATCAGTGAGCAGTGTTCGATTGATCAACCACGCGGCATTCGGCAGGCGGTTGAACTGCTGACAGCCAAACGAAATTCATTGCATGATGCGCACCACGAAGCGATGGATTGTCTGGGTCAGATGGTGTGGGAAAGCCAGCGTGCAGAGCGCCCGCCCGATGGCGATGCATATATTGACTGTGTGCAGCGCAAGGCGACCCGGGACTGATGAGCTAAAGACGTAACAAAACCGCTGCTTGGCGGTTTTTTTGCGTTCTAAGGGATTCAGCGAAACCAGCTTTGCGGCACGGTTTTCAAATCGCCTTCGAGCGAGGACAAATAATTTGCTAACAACTTCAATTCAGCATTCGTGTACTGCTTGGCCATACCTGCCATGATGGCATTGTTGCGACCCACCTTGGCATTGCCATCAACCTTGTAGGCCTTCAAGGCCACCAGCAAATAGTCAGCGTGCTGGCCTCCAAGCTTGGGGTAGGACGGGTCAATCGGTTTGCTGTAATTGGCGCCGTGGCACGACGAGCAATTGGCCTTTGCCAACAAAGCTTGCACTTGTGGGTTGGGTTCTTGTGATGATTTGTCAGCCAGTGGCGCTGCACCTGCAACGACACCACGGGCGCTGTAGTACGCAGCCAAGTCTGCGATGTCCTGCTCAGACAGCGTTTCAGCAATGCCGCGCATGCTGGGATGTTTGCGATCACCCTTTTTATAGGCATTGAGTGACGACACAATATATTTGGCGCTTTGCCCTGAAATCATCGGGACTTTGTGTATCTCAGGAAAGCTGGCCTGATAACCTTTGATGGCGTGGCAGCCGGAGCACATGGCGTTTTTGCTTTCGCCCGCTTTAGCATCACCTTTAATGTCCTGTGCGAAGGCGGCAACCGTCACAAACGAGACAACAAGGGCGGAGATTTTGGTTAACAGCTTGTTCATTTTGCGCGCACAATTAGATGAAAATTCGGGTGGAA
>JAYVEE010000330.1:0-2979 GCA_043749005.1 Polaromonas sp.
TGGGTGTCACATTCGCACGCAGCGTCACGGCGTTGTTATGCGTCATATCGCCTTGTACTGCTATGGCGCTCAAATTAAAAATCGGTTGCCTGAACAGCCACGATGACAAAAGCAGCAGGCCCATCAATCCAAACAGCATGCCAAACGCCATCGACATCCCGTTCATGAAGCGAACGTCCGCAGGCAGCGCAAGCGGCCGTCGTGTTGATGACGTGGTGCGTCTCAAGCTTTCACTCCCTGATTTGCCGGATAGTCAAGCGCAGCAGTCTTGAGAATCTCAATGCACAGGTCTTCATAGGATATGCCTACAGCACGCGCAGACATGGGCACCAGCGAGTGTCCTGTCATGCCGGGCGAGGTGTTGACTTCCAGCAAATACGGTTTGCGCGTCAGCTTGTCGATCATCACATCGGCACGCGCCCAGCCCCGGCAATTTAGTGTGCGGTAAGTCTGCAAGACCAGTTGCTGTATGGCTTTTTCTTCTCCATCAGGCAGACCGCAGGGCACCACATACTGCGTGGTGTCAGTGAAGTATTTATTCTGGTAATCGTAATTGCCGTCAACAGCCGCAATACGAATCACAGGCAAGGCGTATGCCTGACTGCCCGTACCCAGCACCGGGCAAGTCACTTCATCACCGTCAATGAATTGCTCGCACAAGATATCGGCATCAAGCTGCGCAGCCTGCTCCACAGCGGCTTGCATCTGTGAGGCATTTGTAACTTTGGTCAACCCAATCGACGAGCCTTCTCGTGCAGGCTTGACGATCAACGGCAAGCCCAATTTGTCAAGTGCTGCTTTCACCTCAGCCGCGGTGTAGGCGCCGCTCCTGAGCAGTACATGCTGCGGCGTGGGCAAGCCCTCAGCCACCAGCACGCGCTTGGTCATGACCTTGTCAATCGCGATGCTGGACGCCATCACACCTGAGCCTGTGTAGGGAATGCTGAGCAACTCAAGCGCGCCTTGCACCGTACCATCTTCACCAAAGCGGCCATGCAACGTGATGAAGCAGCGGTCGAATCCAGCGGATTTCAACTCGCCCATGTCGCGTTGAAACGGGTCAAAGGCATGGGCATCAACACCCCGCGCCAGCAGCGCCGCAAGTACCCCGTTGCCCGACATGAGTGAAATCTCGCGCTCAGCTGACTGGCCACCCATCAACACGGCCACTTTGCCAAAAAGAACGTGATTTTGTGTGTCAGATTGGCTCATATCGCCCTGCTTTCGGGTGCAAGAAGCTCACTTATTTGTAGCATATCTGCCACTTTCTGCGGCACACTGCCGATTGAGCCTGCACCCATGCAAAGCACGACATCACCATCTTGCGCGTTGTCGATGATGGCTTGCGGCATGGATTCAATCGCATCAACAAAAACAGGTTCTACCTTGCCGGCGACACGCAGGGCACGGCTCAGGGATCGGCCATCCGCAGCAACAATCGGCGCTTCACCTGCAGCATAAACCTCAGACAGCAGCACCACATCAGCCACACCCATGACCTTGATGAAGTCCTCAAAGCAATCCCGTGTGCGGGTGAAGCGGTGCGGCTGAAAGGCCAGCACTAGCCGCCTGCCAGGAAATGCACCGCGCGCTGCAGCTAACGTAGCAGCCATTTCAACCGGGTGGTGGCCATAGTCCTCAATCACAGTGAAGTGGCCACCGCCCAAAGCTGGCATGTCACCATAACTTTGAAAGCGTCGGCCCACACCTTTGAACTCAGCCAGCGCTTTTTGTACTGCAGCGTCAGGCACATTGAGTTCAACCGCCACCGCAATCGCAGACAAGGCATTGAGTACGTTGTGTTCACCGGCCAGGTTGAGCACTACTTCCAGGTCAGGCAGCGTGATGCCGTTGCGCCGCTGCGTCGTGAAATGCATTTGCGCCCCCACGGGCCGAACATTGACAGCGCGTACCTGCGCCTCAGCGTTGAAGCCGTAACTGGTGATGGGGCACGTCACGAGCGGCAAGATACTTTTTATTGCCTCGTCATCGGTACATAAAACGGCAGTGCCGTAAAAAGGCATGCGGTGCAGGAAATCAACAAAGGCCTTCTTCAGATTGCCAAAGTCGTGCCCATAGGTTTCCATGTGGTCGGCATCAATGTTGGTCACCACCGCCATCACGGGCAACAGATTTAAAAACGATGCATCAGACTCATCAGCTTCGACCACGATGTAGTCGCCCGAGCCCAATTTGGCGTTGACACCCGCACTGTTCAGACGGCCACCAATCACGTAAGTGGGATCCAGACCGCCTTCAGCCAAAATACTGGCTACCAGGCTGGTGGTGGTGGTTTTGCCATGTGTGCCGGCAATCGCAATGCCTTGCTTGAGTCGCATCAACTCAGCCAGCATCATGGCGCGCGGTACGACCGGAATTTTCTTTTCACGTGCAGCCATCACCTCGGGGTTGTCAGCCTGCACGGCTGTTGATGTGACCACTGCATCCACGCTGGCCAGATTTTGGGCCGCGTGACCCACAAAGGTTTTGATACCCATGCCTGACAAACGCTGCAAGGTGGTGCTGTCCGACAGATCAGAACCAGAAATCACATATCCCAGGTTGTGCAACACTTCGGCAATACCCGACATGCCAGAGCCGCCCAGGCCAATGAAGTGAATATTCTTAATCGCGTGTTTCATGCGTTACTCATGACGTAAGCTCTTCGCAGGCGACCACAATATGCGCCGTAGCTTCAATTTTTTGCATTATTTTAGCCTGTAGCCCAATATTTATGAGTGCCACACGCTCTGTTTTTTGTAGCAAATTGGCAAGTACTTGAGGTGTCATCTCGCTCTGGGCCATTTGCCAGCCCGCTCCCTGCTCGACCAAAAAGCGGGCATTGCTGGTTTGATGGTCGTCAACGGCTGATGGGAAGGGTACGAACAATGCAGCAGCGCCTACTGCTGCAACTTCAGTCACAGTGCTGGCACCAGCCCGACAAATAATCAGGTCAGCATCTGCAAATGCAGTGGCTGT
>JAYVEE010000331.1:0-2979 GCA_043749005.1 Polaromonas sp.
GCACCAAAAGCGCTAATTTCGACAGTTTGCATGATTTTTCCGCATTTATTATGCTGCTAGCTCAATGAATTCAGGTGCAAGCAGCTATAAGATCAATAGCAATTCAGATCAGCCGCGATCCTGATCTTGTGCTGGACGATCCAGCAACGCCTTCATCGACAGCTTCACGCGGCCTTTTTCGTCGGTTTCCATGACCTTGACTTTGACGATCTGGCCTTCTTTCAGGTAGTCCTGCACACGCTCAACACGCTCATGCGCGATCTGGCTGATGTGGAGCAAGCCGTCTTTGCCTGGCAACAGATTGATCAATGCACCGAAGTCCAGAATCTTGGTGACCGGGCCTTCGTAAATTTTGCCAACTTCGAGCTCGGCGGTGATCTCGGCGATACGGCGTTTGGCTTCGTCTGCTTTGGCGCTGTCGTTCGACGCAATGGTGATGGTGCCGTCTTCCTCAATGTTGATTTGCGTGCCGGTTTCCTCGGTCAATGCGCGAATCACTGCACCGCCTTTGCCGATCACGTCCCGGATTTTGTCGGGGTTGATCTTCATCACGTACAGGCGCGGTGCGAAGTCAGACACTTCGGTTTTGGCTGCGCCCATGGCTTCCTGCATTTTGCCGAGGATATGCATACGCGCTTCTTTGGCTTGAGCCAGAGCAACCTGCATGATTTCTTTGGTGATGCCCTGGATTTTGATGTCCATTTGCAGCGCGGTGATGCCGAACGTGGTGCCCGCCACTTTAAAGTCCATATCGCCCAAATGATCTTCGTCACCCAGAATGTCCGTCAAAACGGCAAAGCGGTTGTCGTCCTTGATCAAACCCATGGCGATACCGGCGACATGCGCTTTCATGGGTACGCCAGCGTCCATCAGGGAAAGGCAGCCGCCGCAGACGGAAGCCATTGACGATGAACCATTTGACTCAGTGATTTCAGAAACCACACGCATCGTGTACGGAAACTCTTCTTTCGTCGGCAACACGGCAATCAGCGCACGTTTGGCCAAGCGGCCATGGCCAATCTCGCGCCGCTTTGGCGAACCAACACGACCCGTTTCGCCGGTGGCGAACGGAGGCATGTTGTAGTGCAGCATGAAGCGGTCTTCGTAGTCGCCGCTCAGCGCGTCAATGCGCTGTGCGTCACGCTCGGTACCCAGGGTGGTCACGACCAGTGCCTGGGTTTCGCCACGTGTGAACAAGGCTGAACCGTGGGTACGCGGCAGCACGGAGTTGCGAATTTCAATCGCGCGTACGGTGCGCGTATCGCGGCCGTCGATACGCGGCTCGCCTGCCAGAATCTGGCTGCGAACGATTTTTGCCTCAATGTCAAACAGCATGCTTTCAACCGCCACGCTGTCAAATTCAACGCCGTCGGTTTTCAGCGCGGCTTTGGTCAGCGCAGTGACTTCACGGGTAGCCTGCGTGCGGGCTTGTTTGTTGCGAATCTGATAAGCAGCGCGCATTTTTTCTTCAGCCAGCACGCCGACCTTGGCAATAAGTGGCTCGTCTTTGGCGGGCGCTTTCCAGTCCCAGACTGGTTTGCCTGCATCGCGAACCAAATCGTGAATAGCGTTGATGGCGATGTTGCCTTGCTCGTGGCCGTAAACAATCGCGGCGAGCATGATCTCTTCGCTCAGTTGCTGGGCTTCAGACTCGACCATCAGCACTGCGGCTTCGGTGCCCGCCACGACCAAATCCATTTTGGAGTCTTTGAGCTGGGTTTTGCCTGGGTTCAGCACATACTGGCCGTCAATGTAGGCAACGCGGGCAGCGCCGATGGGGCCGTTAAATGGAATCCCGGAGATTGCCAGCGCAGCGCTTGACGCGATCAGCGCAGGTATATCGCCTTCAACTTCTGGGTTGAGTGACAACACATGAATCACCACCTGCACTTCATTCAGAAAGCCTTCAGGAAACAGCGGGCGAATTGGCCGGTCAATCAGGCGTGACGTCAGGGTTTCAAATTCGCTGGGGCGGCCTTCGCGCTTGAAAAAGCTGCCCGGAATGCGGCCAGCAGCGTAAGTCTTTTCAAGGTAATCCACTGTCAGCGGAAAGAAGTCCTGACCTGGCTTGGCAGATGTTTTTGCCACCACCGTAGCCAGCACAACCGTGCCGTCCATGTCCAGTTTTACAGCGCCGCCCGATTGGCGTGCTATTTCGCCGGTTTCCATCGTGACCGTGTGCTGGCCCCACTGAAAAGTTTTGGTAACTTTATTAAAAATACTCATGAGAATTCTCCAGTCAAATCACACATAAGGCAGTGTGAGAAGCCCGAAAAAAGTTCTAAATCCCGACTTGTGGAAACTTTGCCATTCCAGAAACCTTGGGGCGGCTTTTGGAATGACACAGCTCGAATCCGTTTTGTCCTGATGTCGACTATTTTCCGAATGTTTTAAAGTAAAAAACGCCTGAGCTAGTTAACTAACTCAGGCGTTTTCGATAAATTTACAACTTACTTGCGCAGGCCAAGCTTGGCAATCAGCGCGGTGTAGCGACCAGCGTCCTTGGACTTCAAATAGTCCAGCAGCTTGCGGCGGCGGCTGACCATACGCAACAAACCGCGGCGACCATGGTGGTCTTTGGCGTGGGTTTTGAAATGTGGCATCAACTCATTGATGCGTCCAGTCAGCAAGCCGACCTGAACTTCTGGGCTGCCTGTGTCGCCGGGGGCACGTGCATTGGACTGAACAATGTCAGCCTTGATTGATTTTGCGATCATGAAAATACTCTCCGCACTAAAGTGCAACTTGCGAGCGATACAGCTTTTTTAGTTTAAAAAAATTGCCGTTGTCGTCGTGACTCGCCGGGCGGACTGCCTAGCAAAGCTGTGGATTATAGCCCAAGCCAGTGTTCCAGCCGCTTAACTCCCTGCTGCAAACGGCCCAAGTCCTGGCTGGCAAAACACCAGCGCAGCCATCCCTGCGCGTCAACACCGGGATTGGTCATAAAGGCATTGCCGGGGGCCAGCCCCAGCCCGGCTT
>JAYVEE010000332.1:0-2974 GCA_043749005.1 Polaromonas sp.
GAAAACGCCTTGCATGCAGGCCGCGCAGACATCAAGCACGTAAAGTTTGTGTAATGGAATCCCATAGGTCGGTAGCCATCAACTTTTTGCAACAATAGATTCATGACGCAAAAATATTTCAAACCCTTTAAGGTCATGGCAGCAATCGCGCTGGCGCTAGCCGCCTCCACTGTGCTTGCACAGCCCAAAATCACCCGCATCATCGTGCCGTATGCGCCCGGAGGCCCAATTGATGTGACGGCCCGCCTGATGGCCGAACGCGTCAAGGACACACTCGGGGCGGTCATCATTGACAACAAACCCGGTGCTGGCGGCAACATCGGCGCAGATGCGATTGCCAAGGCAGCCCCAGACGGGCTGACCATTGGTATTGCTGCTGTAGCCACCCACGCCATCAACCCATGGCTATACAGCAAAATGCCTTACAACGCCGCAACAGACTTTGCCCCCATCACGCAAATGCTGCGCGTGCCAAATGTGCTGGTGATCAATGCCGAGACGGCGGCGCGCTTGAAGATCAACACGCTGGCCGACCTCATCACGTACGCCAAAGCCAACCCCGCCAAACTGAACTACGCCAGTGGCGGCAACGGCAGTGCGGGACACTTAGCGGGTGAAATGTTCAAGGCGCAAGCTGGTATTTTTGCGGTGCACATCCCCTACAACGGCGGTAACCCCGCGCAGCTGGCGCTACTCAGTGCTCAGGTTGATTTCAACTTCGACAACCTCGCCACCGCTTCCGCCAACATCAAGGCAGGAAAGTTGAAAGCCCTGGCTGTAACGACCGCCAAACGCAGCGCGATATTGCCCGAAGTGCCTGCGGTAGCCGAGACATTAAAAGGCTTTGAGATTGACACCTGGTGGGGCCTGGTTGCACCTGCTGGAACGCCTGCTGATGTGATTGCCAAACTGAATGCTGCGTTTGTTGCGGCCTTGAACTCACCTGAAGCAAAAACGCGGTTTGCTGCCTTGATGGCGGAGCCCGTGGCATCAACGCCCGAGCAGTTTGGCGCGTTTATGAAGAGTGAGCTGAGCAAGTACGAAAAGGTTGTCAAGGCTTCTGGGGCAAAGGTTGACTGATGGCAACCTCCTGCCTGATGCGCTAGAAAATCACTCCCCCAAGTAAGCCGCCCTAACGCGGGGGTCATTCAGCAGCTCTTTGGCATTGCCATTCATGGTGACGATGCCGGACTCCATCACATAACCCCGGTCAGCAATCCCCAAAGCGCGGCTGGCGTTCTGCTCGACCAGAAGAATTGTCACACCCTGTGCCGCCACGTCGCGCACGACTTCAAAAATCTTGTCCACCATGATCGGTGATAAACCCATCGAAGGCTCGTCAAGCAACAACACCTTGGGGCGGCTCATCAGAGCGCGGCCCATGGCCAGCATTTGTTGCTCACCACCACTCATGGTGCCGGCAAGTTGGTCTTTGCGTTCACGCAAACGGGGAAAGATGGTAAACATTTTTTCCATGTCCGCAGCAATTTCTTCCTTGTCGTTGCGGATGTATGCGCCCATTTGCAAGTTTTCAATAATGGTCATTCGTGCGAATACACCGCGGCCCTCTGGCACCATGGCGAGGCCGTCTTTGACCAGATCCCACGCGCCTTTGCCTTTTATGCTTTTGCCCAAATATTCGATGTCTCCAGCTGCGAGCGGTAACGTACCCGTGATGGCCTTCATGGTGGTGGTCTTACCAGCGCCATTTGAGCCAATCAGCGTGACCAGTTCACCTTCGTTAACGTGCAGGTCAACGCCTTTAACAGCTTTGATGCCGCCATAAGCCACTTGCAGGCCTGTGATTTTCAAAAGTGTAGTTGTCATTTTTTATTCCGCCTAATGCCCAGAGCCCAAATAGGCGGTGATCACCTTTTCATTTTTTTGCACGTCAGCAGGTGCGCCTTCGGCTATCTGTTTGCCGTAGTCCAACACTGTGACGCGGTCACACAACCCCATCACGAGCTTCACATCGTGCTCAATCAGCAAGATGGTTCGGTTGTCTTTGCGAATCTGATCAATCAACTCGCGCAGCTGGACTTTTTCTGTAGCATTCATGCCTGCGGCGGGCTCGTCCAAGGCAATCAATTGCGGGTCAGTGGCCAAGGCTCTGGCAATTTCCAAACGTCGTTGGTCCCCATAGCTCAGTGTGCGGGCCTTGTAATCAGCATATTTGCCAATGCCCACATAGTCGAGCAGCTCTTGCGAGCGTTTAGCAATGGCGGCTTCCTCGTTTTTAAAACCCGGCGTGCGAAATACTGCACCCAGCAGGCCTGACTTAGTCCGGATATGCCGGCCTACCATTACGTTTTCAATCGCCGTCATTTCGGCAAACAACCGTATGTTTTGAAACGTGCGTGCGATACCAGCTTTGGCAACTTCATGCACTGCGGTTGGCTTATAAGGCTTGCCTGCCAATTCAAACGTGCCGCTGTCGGGCGTGTAAAGCCCCGTCAGTACGTTGAAGAACGTGGTTTTGCCAGCGCCGTTTGGGCCGATCAGGCCATAGACCTGGCCGCGTTCAATGTGGATGCCGACATCGCTTAGTGCCTGCAAGCCACCAAAGCGCTTGGATACACCTGAGACTTTTAGTATGGTTTCACTCATGGCCAACGTCCTTACGGGTTGATGCTGTTGCTGGAAGATGGACCCGTAGACTTGTTCAGTGACTTCCCGTGTTCGGGGGTGGGCCAAAGGCCGCGCGGCCGCATCAGCATGATGACAATCATGGCAACGGCAATCAGCAACTGCCTCAGGATGGCGGCGTCAAGTCGGCCATCGGTGATGTTCTGCAAAGGACCTGCAACATAGCGCAACACCTCGGGCAAGGCTGCAAGCAACAGTGCACCCAAAATCACACCAGGTAAATGGCCGATCCCGCCCAGCACTACCATGGCGACAATCATCACAGACTCCATCAGGCTGAAGGATTCGGGCGATACAAAGCCTTGAAACGATGCAAACATGGCACCTG
>JAYVEE010000333.1:0-2974 GCA_043749005.1 Polaromonas sp.
GCGGCGCTGAAGGTTTCAACCCCTGAGGCCAGCGCCGTACCGCCTTCAGACAGCTTGTCCAGCGGGCCGCCTTTTTCATTCAGGCGTTTGGCGGTGACGCCAACCTCGGCAATCGCTGCGCCGGCTTTTGTTGAGGTGTCCTGCAGCGAAACAACGGCCGTATCAAGATTTTTGACCAGCTTTGGAATATTGACTTTGTCAGGCCCGAGTTGCGCATTCAAGATGCTGGTCAGCGTGGTCGACAGGCTGCTGACGTTATTAGCGGCCTGGCCCATGCTGTCAAGCGCGACTATCAGGCGCTGTTGGTTGTCTTCGGCCAGCATCTTGTTCAGCTTGATACTGGCCTGCTCGACCTGGTCAAAAATGACCTCGCTTTGCTTGAGCAGCTTGTCCAGCCCACCCGGTTTGAGCGGTATGCGCGGCGGGTCGTCGTCATTGGGCACCAGGCGCTCGGCAGACTCACCACTGTCGTCAAGCTGGATAAAACCCAGGCCCGTTACGCCCTGCGAAGCCACCGTGGCAAACACGGATTTGGTCACAGGTGCGCCCCGGTCAACGGAGATGCGGATCAGCACATTGCCCTTGACCTTGTTGTCAAAACCAATCAGCTCGACCTTGCCAACAGGCACGCCCCGAAAGCGTACCACCGCTTGCGGCTGCAAGCCACTGACGGTCTCAGACGTAGACATTTCATACATGTCGCGCTGGCTGGTGTCGCGCAGCAGCCAGACAGCCAGCAACGCCAACAGCGCACTGACCACCAGTACAAATGCGCCAGCAGCCATGGCATGGGCTTTGTTTTCCATCTCAGAATCCTTTCTTCTCAATCAATTCGTCTTCATGCGGCAAGTCATTCAGCACGCCCATCGCCCGCTGGCCTCTACCGCCCCTGAAAAATTCCTCAATAAAAGGGTGCTTGAAAGCCACGACTTTTTTCGGCGTGTCGGCAATGATGACGCGCTGGTCTGCCAACACGGCAATGCGGGTACTCAGCTCAAACAGCGTGTCCAGATCGTGCGTCACCATCACCACGGTCAGCTCCATTGCCTTGTGCAACGAGCGCAACAGGGTGCAAAAACTGTCGGCACTTTCCGGATCGAGCCCTGCGGTCGGCTCATCGAGCAGCAGCAGTGGCGGATCCATGATCAGCGCACGGGCGAGTGCCACACGTTTGATCATGCCGCCCGACAAATCACTCGGCATCTTGCCAGCGGCGTCTGGCTTGAGGCCGACCATTTGAAGCTTGACCATCGCCGCCTCGCGCACCAGTTCGGACGGTAGAACTCTCAGCTCGCGCAGCGGGAAGGCGATATTCTCCAGCACAGTAAAAGCTGAAAACAAAGCGCCTTGCTGAAATAGCATGCCGACCCGGCTGGCCGCGCCGCGCCGACCCAGCTCGGCTGCTGGCCGGCCCAACACAGTGATGTCGCCTTTGGTAGGATGCTCCAGCCCCAGCACTTGCCGAAGCAACACGGTTTTACCCGTGCCTGAGCCGCCTACCAGCGACAAAATTTCACCTCGCTCAACGGTCATGTCCAGGTCTTTGTGAACGACTGACTCCTTGTCACCGTTTTTAAAAACAGTCCACAGTTTTTTGATGTCGACAACAGGCTCTGTCATGCTAAATGCCGACGTTTTTAAATAACACGGCAAACAGTGCGTCCACCAAAATAACAACCGTGATCGATGTCACTACCGATGCCGTCGTGCCCTGTCCGAGGCTTTCGGTATTGGGCTTGACACGCAAACCAAAATGACAGGCCACCAGCGCAATCAGCAAGCCAAAGACGATCGACTTAGCGGTTGCCAGCGTGAGGTTAGACACTTCAACCGCCGCTGGCAACGCATTGATGAAAAACGCCGGCGTGATGCCCATTGCGGCACTGGCTGCAATCATGCCGCCCAGGAGCGCGGCAATAGTTGTCCATACACTGATCAGTGGCATGACGATCGCAAGCGCCAGCGCGCGCGGCATGACCAGGCGAAAGCCTTTGGCAATGCCCATCACGCGCATCGCGTCCAGCTCTTCAGTGACCCGCATCACGCCAATTTGCGCGGTGATGGCCGAACCAGAACGGCCAGCAATCAAAATTGCAGCCAGCACGGGTCCAAGTTCACGAATCAGCGAAATACCCAGAATATTGACGATGAATGCGTCCGCTCCAAATTGTTTGAGCTGCTGCGAGATGAGATAGGCCAGCACCACGCCAATCAAAAATCCGACCAGTGCCGTGATCGGCAATGCCGTTGCGCCAATGTGATACAAGTGGCCTGACAGGTCTCGCCAGGGGCCTTCTTGAGGGTGACGAATCAAACGAATGATATCCAGCAGCAACTGGCCAATCAAACGCGTCAACGACTTGATGTGGTCGAACAGACCAATCAGTCGGCCGCCGAGTACGCGAATCGGCTCTTTCCAGTCCGGCTTGACAACTTGAGCGGGCACTGCTGCAAATTCGGCAACCGTTTCAAGTACCGCACGCTGGCTGGGCTCCACCTCGAGTTGGGCAGGCCAGGCGCGGCCCCAATGAGTCCATAACAGCTGCGCGCCCAAGTGATCCAGTTGCTCAATTTGCCGCAAGTCCCAAGAGGCAACGGCAGGTTCTTTCAAATTGCCAAGCAGCTTCGTTAATGTGTCCCATGTAGCCTTCCCAGTTAGGGCAGCAGCTGTCCAAGCGCCTAGCACAACATGTTGCTGGCCCTGCGGTGTTTGCTGGGTGTCAATTCGGGGAGCTGATAACGACATTAACGGTTAAATACACAAAACTTGTGATCGTACTGGTGAAAACATGGCCGCGCCCGCACCCCTGATGGAGCAGTGGTTTTGTCCTACAGTCATCAAGGTCAGCCGGCTGTTGGTTAGCGCGTGCAAAATACGTAGTCCTACTAGATATAAAGACCATGCAAGACAATAATCCCAGCAACGACAACATTTTTGACTACATCATCGTCGGTGGCGGCACAGCGGGTTGCT
>JAYVEE010000334.1:0-2963 GCA_043749005.1 Polaromonas sp.
AACGGTGCGCGGTTGTAAATCATGTACACCATCACCGGTGCTTCGCCTGGTTTGGTTGATGCGCCTTGAATAATGGCATTGATGTCGCCCACGCCAGCCTGATAGGTGCCCGACATGACACGCGAAACGGCTGCGGCAGAGCCCTCCCCCTGATCAATCGTGACATCAAGATTTTCAGCCTTGAAGTAGCCTTTGTCCTGCGCCCAGTAGAACCACGCGTGTACGCCCTGAATCTTCCAGTCCAGCGTGAACTTGATTTTTGTCACTTCCTGGGCTGCTGCCGGTAAGGCACAGGCCAATGCCACAGCGCCAAGTGTGAGGAAGAAGCGATTTAATAATTTCATTTGACATCTTTCGGGTTAAAGGAAGAAGTGGTATGGGCAAGGTTGCGCTGCTTGCGCAAGCTGCGGGAAACTTTCAAGCTGGCCAGAGCGGGCAAAAGAGCAGAAGTGGTTGCAACAAAACCATGCAACTGCTGGACGATGAAATGAACAGCTTTTGTGACATAAGCCGGTGACGGCGTACTGCAGGCATCCGACAAAAGCACACAGTCATAGCCCAGAAAGCCGGCATCCTGCAAGGTTGAAAAAACGCATCGATCCGTATTCACACCGGCAAACAGCAACGTCGTTATTCCCTGCTGGCGCAAAATACTGTCGAGTTCGTTGTCCCAGAAGCCACTCAGACGATGCTTGAAAACCGTGATGTCCTGTGGTGCAATGAGCAACTCATCAACAACACGTGCGCCCCATTCGCCAGGCACGACAGACAAACCGTGGTCTTGTGGCGACCGCTCCGCATAACCTACGCCCCCAGCCGCGCGCTTGCCCTTGAACTGAACCGCTGGACTTAAATTGAGACAGTCGGGCCTTACACCCCAGTTAAGCCAGATCACTGCACCGCCAGCAGGTCGCCAGGCGGCAAGCAACCTGGCGATCGTCGCAATTGGTTTGCGCATGGGTTTGACACTGATACCTTTTTGACCAAACCAGCCCGCCGGATGGCAAAAATCGTTCTGCATGTCAACAACAATCAATGCACTTCGCGCCAGGTCGATCTCAATGGCTTGTGGCTGCGCGTCAAAATGAATGCTGATGGTGCTTTTTGTCTTACGCACCAGATTGACACCCTGATCAGTTAATACCCAGGCGTTATACGGCGATGGGCCAAAACTGGCCGGGATCACTGTTTTGGTGCGTACTGAGTCAGTATTGCGTTGCATGCCGTCAAATCGCAAGTGCAGTGCCCGTTACCGCTCTGCTTATCTACCTTATCGCGCTCAATGCATTGCCGATAAAGCAACGCCTTAAGGTACATTTTGCATATGATTTGCCGTCTTGAAAGAACAACCACATGAACCACCTGCGCTTTTTGAACTATGTTGATGAAGTAGCACGTGCAGGTTCCATCCGGCAGGCGGCTGACCGGCTCCACATTGCAGCATCAGCCGTTAACCGCCGAGTACTTGATATTGAAGAAGAGTTGGGCACACCTATTTTTGAGCGTTTACCCCGTGGCGTGCGACTAACTTCAGCGGGCGAACTGTTTGTGGCCTACATTCGCAGCCGTTCAGCTCAACTAGAACAAGTCCGCATAGAAATCGAAGATTTGAAAGGCCTAAGACGCGGCGTCATCAAAATGATCGCCAGCCAGGCGCTTGCGCCTTCATTTTTGCCCCAAGCCGTAGCTGGGTTTAGATCAACCCACCCCTTGGTTACTTTACAAGTCAGCATTGCGGATCACCTCCAAGCTTTGCACTCGTTAAGGGATTTTGAAGCTGATTTGGCGCTTATTTTTAATCTGACGGCAGATGCAAATATTGAGCGAATTGAAGAAATAGAACAAAAGCTGGTGGCCGTGATGCACCGCACACACCCCCTCGCGCAAAAACCTGATTTGCGGCTGAAAGAATGCGCTGAATACCCACTCGTTTTGGCCAATCGTGACCTTAGCGGACGCCAGCTGCTGGAACAGTTTTTGGCATCTAGCTCCATCAAGATGCGCCCGAGCGTAGAAAGCAACAGCTTTGAGTTCATGCGCGGCTATCTTGTTTATGAGCAAGGTATTTCTTTTCAATTCGCCATAGGCGCGGTTACCCAAGGTGATGATTTAGTAGCGAGAGAGCTAAGTGATCGTGGATTTCCGCGCGGACGGCTTGTATTGGCTTGCCTGCGTGGCAGGCAACTCCCTGTCATTGCGCATGCCTTCGCGCAAAAATTGACAAGCGCCTTGCGCGGGTACAAAGACCCAGTCGATACTTTTCAGACATCGCAAGATTTGGCGCTGTAGTGTTGCTACCAGCTCTTTAGATACTGTGTCCAAAAAATCAAACTGATGACAATTCAGCGCAAACAACACTGCAATGATTTCCAAAGACCCTGAAGTAGTGAAAGTAGCTGCCGAGGCCGTAAAAAACATTAAAAAACAACGCGTAGACCAAATAACACAGGTGCAAGCAGCTACTAATTTAATAGTAAAATAGTGTTGCCAATCTACCCTCATCCGCCACAGCGTTGGTAGCTCAAGTGGCCAACACCTTGAAGCACCAGGCTCGACACTTTTAAGGAATTAACGATGCAACGTTTCACAATTTCTCTTAACGAAGCGCTTGCGGTGCGCTTTGACGCACTGATCGCCGCCAAAGGTTACGACAACCGGTCAGAAGCTGTTCGGGATTTGATTCGCACGCAAATCGATGAATCCTTTCTGGAAGCGTCAATGTCTGACTGGTGTGTTGCCAGTATCAACTATGTATACAACCATGACGACAAGACAGTTGTTGAACGTGTGTTGTCGCTTCAACATGATCACCATGACCTGGTGATTACCAGCCTGCACACGCATTTAGGGCATCAGGATTGTCTGGAAACGGTGGTGCTGCGCGGGCCAGTCAAGGCGGTGCGTCTTTTTTCGCAAACGTTGATTGCGCTGAGAGGAGTTCGACACGGCAATATTCATGTGGT
>JAYVEE010000335.1:0-9792 GCA_043749005.1 Polaromonas sp.
CATATAAAAAAAGCTCTAATACCCGATTTTTTACTTGACCTGATTCGCGCAGGCGGCCTTGTCAATCAATTGAAGCAAACCCTCGACACACACTCTTAATTAAGGCATGCACATGGCTAAACCCGAATTCGACCTGTTGATTAAAAACACCCGCGTGGTACGCCCACACGGCAATGTCGTGTTTGATGCCGATATTGCAATTAGCGACGGCAAAGTGGCCCTGGTGGCTCCCGGCATTGAGGTGACTCGCGCCAAAGCCGTGCATGACGGCAAGCACCGCCTGGCTTTCCCCGGTGTGGTCGATGCGCACATGCACAGCGGCATTTATTCCCCGCTTGAAGAAGATGCGGTCAGTGAAAGCAAGGCGGCAGCCATGGGCGGCGTGACCAGCAGCCTGAACTACTTTCGCACTGGCCAGTACTACATGAACAAGGGCGGGCCGTATAAAAAGTTTTATCCCGAAGTACTCAAAGCCGCCAAGAACCGCTTTCATGTGGACTACGGCTTTCATCTTGCCCCCATGGACAGCACGCACATTAAAGAAATCCCCGAGCTGATTGAAAAGTTTGGTGTCCCCAGCTTCAAGATTTTCATGTTTTATGGCTCACACGGTTTGCATGGCGCGTCAGATGCGCAGCGTGACTTTTTGATGATTGGCAAAGAAGACCGCTACGACTATGCGCACTTTGAATTCATCATGCGCGGCGTACAAAAGGCGCGTGAGCAAATGCCGCATCTGGCCGACCAGATATCGCTGTCGCTGCACTGCGAGACGGCGGAGATCATGACTGCGTACACCAAGATTGTTGAAAAAGACAAATCATTGACAGGCTTGGCGGCGTACAGCGCATCCCGCCCGCAGCACTCAGAAGGCCTGGCGGTTTTCATTGCCAGTTATCTGGCCAATGAAACCGCTTTGCCGAATATCAATCTGCTGCACCTGTCATCGCGCAAGGCCGTGCAGGCTGCGATGATGATGGCCGAGACTTTCCCGCATATTGACTTCAAGCGTGAGGTGACGATTGGCCATTTGATGCTGGACATCACCAGCAAAGCCGCCGAGCTGGCCAAGGTCAACCCGCCGATTCGCCCACGCGCTGACGTTGAATTTTTATGGGACGCGTTGCTGGCAGGTGAGCTGGACTGGGTGGTGAGCGACCACGCTTGCTGCAGGCACGAGATGAAGTTGCCCAAGCAATACGGCGGTAACTACTTTGGCAAGATCTGGATGGCCAAAAGCGGCTTTGGCGGTACTGAGTACATGCTGCCTGCCCTCATCAGCGAAGGTACGCGGCGCGGCATGGGCTACAACCACATGGCTCGCGTCACCAGCTGGAACCCGGCGCAGCGCTACGGCTTGAACAGCAAGGGCGACATTGCCGCTGGTTTTGATGCCGACATTGCTCTGGTAGACACCGCCAAGACCTGGACGATCCATGCGAAGGACTCGCCATCGACCCAGGGCTACACACCCTTTGAAGGTCTGGAAATGTCGGCACGCGTTGATGAAACCTTTTTGCGCGGCAAGCTGATTTATCAAAACGGCCAGGTGCTGGGCAAGCCGAGTGGGCAGTATTTGTTCAGGCCAACGGCTTAACGAAGTACCTGCACAAAGATGCAGCCCCGCATTGTTGTTGGCACACCGCCGCAAAGTTCACCACACGTCCCGGTTGCCATCGTTGGTGCGGGTGCCTGCGGGCTGGTGGCGGCCATCACGCTGCGGGACGCAGGCATTGACTGCGTGCTGCTGGAGCGCGACGCACGGCCATCAGGCTCCACCGCGCTGTCGTCAGGCTTTATTCCCGCACCAAGCACAGCCGTGCAAAAACGTGCAAGTGTCGAGGACAGCCCCGAGCAGTTTGCACGCGACATTCAGGCCAAAGCGCACCACACAGCAGCGCCGCATCTGGTCAAGGCCTATTCAGAAGCGATTGGCCCTGCTATGGATGCGTTGCAGGAACAACACGCCATTGAATTTATCGTCCTTGAAGGATTTTTGTATCCTGGCCACAGCGTCCGGCGCATGCACGCCGTACCAGAAAAAACCGGTGCAGCACTTGTCGTGCAGCTTGAGCGAGCGGCGCTTGCAGCAGGGGCTGATGTTTTGTGTGACGCGCAAGTTACTGAACTGTGGGTAGATAACCAGCAGCGCATCACAGGCGTGGGTTACGTGCGACCTGACGACAGCATTGATCATCTGCGATGCGACGCGCTGCTGCTGGCCTGCAATGGCTTTGGCGGCAACGCGGCGATGGTGGCCGAGCTGCTGCCCGATATGAAACACGCGCTGTTCGCAGGCCACACTGGCAACGACGGCAGTGCCATCGCCTGGGGCCAGGCGCTGGATGCGCGCACGGCGGACTTGCAGGGTTACCAGGGCCATGGCTCGTGGGCCACGCCGCAGGGCGCACTGATCAGCTGGGCGCTGATGATGGAGGGCGGCGTGCAGCTCAATGCCAACGGCCAACGCTTTCATGATGAAACGCAAGGCTATTCAGAAGCCGCCGTCCACGTGCTGGCGCAGCCCGGCGGCGTGGCCTGGAATGTATTTGACGGCGAGATTTTGAAACTGGCCAGAACCTTTCCTGACTTTTGTGAAGCTGAGGCAGCAGGCGCGGTAAAGACCTGTGCAGACATGAATATACTGGCCGCGTTGATAGGCTGTAATGCTATTTATTCAGGAGCTTATTGCGCCCTGATTCACTGGTTTACAGCCTCAAACGATGGTCAAAAACGGACTTTTTTCGGCTCTGAAAGCTATTCAGACGCGAGAGCTTTCAAACGCCAGCTCACGGCGCCGTTCTACGCCATCAAGGTGACGGGCGCGCTGTTCCACACCCAGGGTGGCCTGGACATTGACGCGCAGTGCCGCGTACTGCGGGACGATGAAACAGCATTTCCTAATCTGCTGGCCGCGGGCGGCGCGGCGCGCGGCGTGTCGGGCAACGCGGTGTGGGGCTACCTGTCGGGCAACGGCCTGTTGAGCGCCGTGGCGGGTGGTGCGATTGCTGCAAAAACCATCATTGAATTACTCAAGGAAAAACCATGAACCTGAAAGCTCGACTGCTAGAGGCCAAACCCCTTTTAGCCCCCGGCGTGTACGACGCGCTTAGCGCGCTGGTGGCCAGCCAGGCCGGCTTTGAAGCGCTGTACCTGTCGGGTGCATCGATTGCATACACTCTGCTGGGCCGCTCGGATGTGGGTTTGACCACTTTCACTGAGGTAGAACTTACTTTGTCGCGCATCAGCGAGCGGGTCAGCACCCCCATCATCGTGGATGCCGACACCGGCTTTGGCAACGCGCTAAACGTCATGCGTACCGTCAAGGGCTTCGAGCGTGCAGGTGCAAGCATGATTCAAATCGAAGACCAAACCTTTCCCAAACGCTGCGGGCATCTTGACGGCAAGTCGGTGATTCCTGTGAGTGAAATGGTGGGCAAGTTGAAAGCTGCAATTGATGCGCGCCAGTCTGAATCGACCCTGATTCTGGCCCGCACCGACGCGGTCGCCACCGAAGGTCTGGAAGCTGCGTTGGAGCGAGCCGAGCGTTACCTTGAATGCGGCGTAGACGCCCTGTTCATTGAAGCACTGCGCACGCCCGAGCAGATAGATGCAGCCTGCAAACAATTTACGTACCGCATTCCGCTGCTGGCCAACATGGTTGAAGGCGGTAAGACGCCAGTGCAAAGCGCCGCTGAATTGGGCGCACGCGGCTTCAAAATCGTCATTTTCCCTGGCGGCACGGTGCGGGCCGTGACACATACCTTGCAAGGCTACTACGCCAGCTTGCAGCAGCACCAGACCACGGCGCCGTGGCAACAGCAGATGCTTGATTTTGTCGGGTTGAACGAGGTTATCGGCACCCCAGCGCTGCTGGCGAATAGCCATAAATACAAATAGCCGATTGCGCGAGCCGGCAATTTTGCAGCTATGTAAAGCGTTGAAACCGTATTGAGCAAACCCTTCGCCCGAAGCCATGAACAAAGACGCCGTACACCAGATTACATCCAAGCCAGCAAAGCTTTGATCGCCCATTCAGCATCAGACGGTTTGATAAACAGGATCTAACCGGTCATCATGACCCATTGGAACAACCGAATCTTCAAAAACATGTCCATGCCCAGTTGGAAAAGCACACCAATGATGATCAAGGGATAACGAAATTCCTTAATCCAGATCAGCGAGCATAGTGAGCCACCTGAGACCTGCGAGTCGACCAATGGTTGATTGGCTGGAAATCAACAGACGCATCACCGGAGCGTGAGCGGCTCCGTGGAGGTCAATACGCGGGCCGACCCAGACGCTGGCTCACCCTCGATATGGCGTAGTTCGCCAGGCAGTACAGCGCCGCTACAACGAGGTACACGGGCACCAGCGCGTGGTAGTTGGCGATGAGCACCTTGGCGTTCTGCATCAATTCGCCATAAGTGACTACATAGCCAAAGGTGGTGTCCTTGACCACGATGACCAGTTGCGCGACCAGTGCCGGGACGATGTAACGAAGGGCTTGGGGAAAGACCACGTAAAAGAAAACCTGGGTTTCGGTTAGCCCCAGGCTTCGCGCAGCATCGGTCTGGCCGCGGGGAACAGCCAGCACGCCCGCGCGGTAAACCTCGGCGACCACTGCGGCGGTACTAAGCCCGACGGGCAGCGTCAACATCCAGTACGTACTTAACTTGACCCCAACCGACGGAAGTACCAGGAAACTCACGTAGATAAGCAGCAATGTCGGCACACCGCGCAGGAATTCAATGACCGCAACGCTTGGCAAACGCAAGAGCCGCAGTCGCGACAAGCGGCCCAATAGCAGGACCAGCCCAAGGACCAGCGCGATGACCGCGGCCATCGCCGCCGATGCGAGCGTGCCGAACAGGCCCTTGGCCAGAAAGGCCCAGGTTGTCGTCCAACCGAAGAATTCCCAGAGCCGCGCGTCGAATTGGCCTGAGGCATGGAACCGAAACAAGATGCCAGCGACCAGAACGGCCGCGACAATCGCGCCCACCCCCCGGGTGACGGCTTGGGCCCTGGGACCCCCATCACCGAACAGAATGTCTTCCAGTGCGCGGCTCATCGCAATATCCGTACCTTCTTTTCCAGGGTGGCACCAGCCCAGGCGATGAGCAGCCCCGACGCGACATACAGCGCGGCAGCAACCGCGAACGCAGGCATACCCGCGGCGGAGTCGTTGGCGAGCTTGGCGACGAGGGCAGTGAGTTCCCTGCCCGGAAACGGCACCTGCGACGCCAGCGAGGTCGATAGCATCAGCGCAATGAGCAGCGATGTCATCGGCTGCACAACCGCGCGAAGCGCCTGCGGCAATACCACCGCGAAAATGATGCTTATCGGACGCATGCCCAGGCTCAGTGCAGCTTCTACCTGGCCACCGCTGACGGTGTTGATGCCCGTGCGCAGGTAGTCCGCCGTGAATGCGGAACAAACCAGCGTCAGTGCCAGGATCACGCTGGGTTCATAGTCAATCAGAACGTTCAGATCGGGCAGGGCAAACACGATGAAGATCAGCAGCACAGCGCTGGGAATGTTGCGAAAGACTTCGACGTAACCGGTCAATGCGAAGCGAAGCGGCCGCAGCGGGAGAAGTCGGAGCACCGTCACGACCAAGCCAAGCAGAAAGCCAGCCACAAACGAAATTGCTGTGAGCTTCCATGTCAGTAACAGGGCCTGCCCGAAGGCAGGACCGTACACGGCCAGCAGCCCGGAGACACCTTCCATCGGTTAAGGCAATGGGGGTGGCACCGGAACGGTCGTGCTGCCCGTACGCTGTCCGATGGACACGGTCCATAGCTTGACCCAAGTTCCGTCGGCTTGAATCTTCTTGAGGAGAGCATTGATAAAGGCCACGCCGTCCGAGCCCTTGGGCAGGCCGACTCCGTATGAGTCTTGGGCTCCGAAGGGTGCGCCCGCCAACTGCGCGTCGCTGCCTCCAAGGCTCAGGGTGTTGAGCAGCAGCGTGTAGTCGGTCACGTAGGCGTCCACGCGTCCCTGGCGCAGCGCATCGACGGCTTCCTGGTGTGTCTGGAACTCTTGTACGGAAGCTTTGGGCGCAAATTGCGCGAGGATCGCGGGCCCCGTGGACCCGGCTTGGGTGGCTGTCTTCTTGCCAGCCAGATCGTTGTAAGACTGGATCGTCTTGTTGTTCGACTTGACCAACACGCCAGCCTGCGACGAGTAGTAAGGACCGGCGAACGATATCTTCTCAGCGCGGGCCGGCGTGATGGAGTAAGTCGCAAACACAACGTCCACCTGGCCATTGATGAGCACCTGCTCACGGGTAGACGAGTTGACCTGCGTGAACTGGTACTTGGCCCCATCGCCCAGAATGTAGCGGGTGATGAGCTGGGCCAGACCTGCGTCGAAACCGCGGATCTTGCCGTCCTTCTCGTTGAGCAGCGAGAAAAGATTCGACGTTTGGGTGCCGCCAAGGCGCAGTGTCCCGGCCTGCTTGATCTTGCTGGCCCAACTGCTCGACGCGATGGTCGTGGCATCGGCAACGGGGCCCTGAGCGACCAGCGCGTCAAACGCCGCCGTATTGATGGGCGACCCTTGCGCGAAAAGCGGCGCACCGGTCACGATCGCTAGCGCGACCACAGTGGATTTCAGAAAGGTTTGGATCGACATGCATTTCTCCTTGGGTGACAAGTGATGCAAACAAGTATATGGAATTTGATATGGCGGTTCGGAATATGCATATGGTTTGTTTAACTCCTCCGCCCTGATTCACACGATGCACCTGCCCCGCCCGCTATCGCTGCATAGCGGCAGTGTGCAACAGACTGATGTGCGTGTTCACCGCGCTTCAAAGCTGTTGTGAACGTTTGACATGAGCGGCCTTAAGCAGGAACAACCTGGTGGAAGTCGTCCACCTTATGGATGGGTTTGGCGCCATGGTGGCAGTGCCAAAACGCACTGAATTTTGGCGTTGACGGTCGCGCAATGGGTTAAAGGTCCCATGTGGCCCGCGTCCTGGATCTCCTGCAATTGCCAATGCAGGAACGCTTGGCAGAGCATGTCAGCAATCTTCTTGGTTACAAGGCGGGTCCGAGAATCACGAATTACCAAGGTAAGTGTAGTTACACTACCGAAATCCCGCGCCGTGATCGGTTGTGAACTGGCGTCCCACTCATGGCGATTTGGGGGAAGCTGGCTGGCAATGACGCTCTGTCGCTCAGCAGGTGCCGCAGCCCATGAGCCGTCGCTGTTGAAGTAGTCGGTGAATAACTCCGCCAGGACCGCCCAATCTTGGGCATCGCTCAGCCTTCGTACAGCAGTGTAGATGCCCAGTGCTTCAGAGCAGCTTTTAGCCCTGCCCTGAGTGTGCAATAGACCGCACAGCATGGACTCATAAAGCGCCAGGTCGAACACCCCCGGGCCAAGCTTGTTGGCGGTTTCGAGTACGACCGCGCCGCCCCACGAATGCCCAACAAGATGAATTGGACCTGGAATCGTTTTACAAAGGGCCAAAGTGACTTGGGCCGCATCCGCAAGCGTTTGCCTGCTCCCAGCCTGCCAAGGCGAGGTGAGTCCATAGCCGAGTAGATTCAGGGCCACACATCGGTAAGTCGGACGCAGAGCCGCGACAAGCCGCCTCCATTGTTTGTTCCCGCTGACTGAGCTGTGAACCAGCACAACAGCTGGGCCGGCGCCGTCGTCCAGGTAATCCACTGACAGTTCACCTTCGCGGAGGATTGGCATTTGAAATGTCCCATGTGGCGCGCAAATCGGGTGCTTTAAGTGTGGTGGTCAAGTTATTTCGGACACCTCAATAGAAGGTTGAGTTGCCGATTTACGCTCAAAAGCGTTGGGTGACAAGTTGCCCAGTGTCGAATGCAGCCGTGTGCTGTTGTAAAAGCCAACGATGTAGTCAGCTACATCGTTCATTGCTTCGCTGTGGTTGGCGTAGTCTTTTTGCCAGACCCGCTCCATCTTCAAGTTCAGAAAGAAGCGTTTCATGACGGCGTTGACGTTCCTATGTCAAGCAGAAGATGCAGAGTCTTTCAAGTCGGCCAGCAGCGCTTGATGCTCGCTGCTTGCGTATTGCGTGACCCATCTCAAACGGAGTGCCAAAGGCTACTTCAGAAAGCTTCAAACGCTCGTTTTCAGTGTTGAGGTACCAGACCATTGAAATCTTCGGAATGCGGACATTTGCTCGAGTCAGTTTTGGGCCCTAAATCGGTCGTTCAACCGTATAAGTTGATACACCATATCCACTGCATTTCAGCCACCCAATGCCTCTGTAGAAAAGTAATTGCCAGTGTCAGCTTTCCTGCGCTCGGTTGGAACTCCTGGAATTCTGCTTTGTCGTCGATTGCGGAAACGGGCCATGATCTGACCAATGCGAATGTCCGGTAACTGGAAGTTGAAATCTGTCTACGATACCGGGTCAAGTCCAGTTCTTTATGGGGAAGCTGTTACAGTCTCCGAAGATTGGTTCTTAGGCTAAGTGAGACTTAGGTGTGACCCGACTTGCGGCCCAACTGCAGTAACTTTTTTTGAGACTTCTGCAAATCCATGGTTGATGGAGCTTTCACGGAATCTTTCGATTCTGCCCCAGGCCACCAATTAATTACGCCCTAGCACCCTTCCCGGGTTCTGGGGCTTTTTTGTTTGCGTTTCAATTGTGAAAGCTACCAAATGCGCTACTGTTGCTTATTGTTGTGTGGTCAGATATTTCCATTCCAGCGCCGCATGAAATAGTGATGCCACCGCGCTGTGAATGTTTTTTGAATATTATCATTTTTAAACACAAAGTGCTAACCCTTAAGTACTTATTTATATTTTAAAAAAGCAGTAAAAAAGATCCTAAGTTGTACAAACTTGTAAAAAGCGTTGTAGATTATTAGTTTACGAATGTTTTATATTTTTTACTTTATTTGTGTCGGTCATGTGTCAGTTAAATGTGACTTTTTGCTTGTTTTGTTCGAGTTTGGTGTCCTTTGATGAAATACCTTGTTACGAGTGTTGACAAACCAATTAAAATTCACACAAAGCCTGTACTAATTTTTACGGGTAGAAGTCTCACACGTTTAATAAGTTTCTCTGTTCTTTTCAGGGGCATTCTGCTCTTTAATTTTTTTGTTGCGATGCTTTGGTTGGGCCCGCCGGTTGGCTGGGTTCGTCGCACTTTCGTTTTTGTTTCTTTTGTGCGTTCCTGCCGTTCAGGCACAAACGCAAGTGACCAACACGGCTGTCATCTCGCCGCCGGTTAGCGTAACTAACACCAATTCCGCGCCCTCTTGCCTCGCCGGTACTTGTACAGCGGCAGATATGGATACCGTTTCGCCGTCAAGACCCACCATTTCAAAAACCTTTTTCCCCACCACTATTAATGCTGGTGGGACTGCTTTACTTACCATTGCAATTACCAATAACCATGCGTTGACATCTGCTACGTTGACGACGGCCCTTACAGATATTTATCCGACTGGCTTGGTCAATGCATCGCCATCATCCGTTAGTACGACTGGTTGTAGTGCTGGCGTTGCCTCCGCTACCCCTGGCTTCGGGTCTTTAACGCTGCCCGCTGCAACTTTGATTCCCCAAGCATCAACCTGCACCATTTCCGTTGTAGTTACCAGCTCCATTGGCGGCACGGTTACCAATACCATCGCCCCTGGTTCCTTGACAACATCAGTAGGTACCAACTCATCTACAGTTTCTGCCGTAATTAACGTGATACCCGCTGTCAACCTGGGCGTGAGCAAGCTGGTCGGCTCGAGCACGGTGGCGGTCGGCAACACCACCAGCTTTACTTTGGTGGTGACAAACGCCGGGCCC
>JAYVEE010000336.1:0-2958 GCA_043749005.1 Polaromonas sp.
GAGTTTTTCTTTGTCATGCTGGGCATTGCAGCGCTGCTGGGTGGCCTGATTTGCGGCGGCGTTTATTCGTGGTATCAAACCCAGATTTCAAGCCAGAAGGACAAGAATTCACTGCTTAAACGTGAAATTACCAAGCTTGAAAGTCAGATCAAGGATATTGCAGGCTTGCAGCAGGAAATTGCTGCATTGCGTGCCCGCCAAGGTGCTGTCGAAGAATTGCAGGGCAACCGTAATTTGCCTGTTTATCTGCTTACCGAGCTGGTTAAACAATTGCCTGACGGCGTTTACATCAACAGCATGAAGCAAGACGGCCAGATAGTACTGATCACTGGCGTGGCGCAATCCAACGAACGGGTTTCGGAATTGCTGCGCAACCTCGCCAACAACAGCGCCACTTTGTATCGGCCTGAGCTGGTGGAAATTACTGCGGCCAGCATTTCGCTGTCGGCGCGCGACCAGCGCCGCGTGTCCAATTTTTCGATGCGCGTGTCGCTCAAGCGTGCCAGCGATCAGGTCAAACCGACTGCATCCGCTGCGCTTGGTGTAGCTGTAAAACCAGCATTGTCTGCTTCCAGTGCCGCAAAAACTTGAATCAAAGCTGAACATGGCAAAAATTTCAAAATTCAATGTTGATTTTTCAGCTTTGCAAAATGGGTTGAAGGCGCAGTTTACTGGTCTCAACCCCAATGACCCACCGTCGTGGCCAGCCATTCCACGTTATCTTTTGTGTTTGGCTGTGACTGTTGCCGTAGTAGCGGCGCTGTGGTTTGCATGGCTGAGCTCGTCGGAAGAAGAGCTGACGGCTGAAATCGCTACAGAGGTAAAACTCAGAGAAGATTTTTCGAAAAAGGTGCTCCAGGCAGCGAGTCTGGAAGCCTTGAAAAAGCAGCGCGAACAAGTGCAGCAATATGTCACACAGCTTGAAAAACAATTGCCCAGCAAGGCTGAAATGGCTGCTTTGCTGTCCGATATCAACCAGGCAGGACTTGGACGCAGCTTGCAATTTGAACTATTCCGACCGGGGCAAGTAGTGGTCAAAGAGTACTACGCAGAACTTCCAATTGCAGTGCGGGTCACTGGCCGATATCACGACATGGGTGCTTTTGCAGCTGATATTGCTAATCTTTCACGAATTGTGACGCTAAACAATTTGACGCTGACTCCTGTAAAGGAAGGCGTCCTGACCATGGACACCACCGCCAAGACTTTTCGCTATCTCGACAGTGAAGAGGTGGCTTTGCAGCGCAAAACAGCAGCGCCGGCCAAAGGAGATAAAAAATGATCTCTGGCAGAGTTTTACTTCTACCAGGGCTGGTACTTGGTGCACTCTTGCTGTCAGCATGCGGGTCTTCTGATCAAGAGCTTCAAAGCTGGATGACTGACCAGCGCAATCAGAGCCGCTCTAAAATTGAGCGATTGCCTGAGCCGACAAAGTTTTCTCCGCAGGCCTACACGCAGGAGAGTTTAGTAGAGCCTTTCAGCAACCAGAAGCTGGCACAGGCGCTTAAGCGTGACTCAAATCAGTCAACTGTCAATACGGCGTTGATAGCGCCTGAATTGGCGCGACGAAAGGAGCCGTTAGAGGCCTCGCCACTCGATGCGGTGGTCATGGTGGGCAGCCTGATCAAAGTGGGGCAGCCCGTAGCTCTGGTACGAGTTGATAACCTGCTGTACCAAGTTCGAGTGGGCAACTACTTGGGACAAAACTATGGACGAATTACCAAAGTGTCTGAGACTGGCCTAAACCTGCGTGAAATTGTTCAGGACGCGGCCGGCGAATGGATTGAGCGAACAGCTACTTTACAGCTACAAGAGGTATCAAAATGAACAAGCAGAGGTGGTTATCAAGAGCTGCAGTTGCGCAAAATGCACTTTACCAAGTGCCTGCGATCCTGGCCATGTGTGCGTCGGCCTGTATTTTGACTCTACTCATGTTGCCACGTGCAGCAAATGCGCAGTCAGGCAACACGATTCAGGCAGTGACAGGTTCTGTACAAGGCGGCACTGAAGTGATCAGGATTGACCTGGCTGAACCCTTAACTGCTGTACCGACCGGTTTTAGTATTCAAACGCCTGCCCGTATTGCGCTTGATTTTCCCGGTATTGGCAATAGCATGGGCCGCAATGCAGTGGACATGAATCTGGGTAATCTGCGTTCAGCCAACGTCATTCAGGCCGGCGAAAGAACCCGAGTAGTTTTAAATCTGAAATCGTTTACTGCCTACAAGGCAGAAATACAGGGCAAGTCGCTGTTCATTACTTTGGATCCGGTCGTTGCTGCTGCACCTACTACTGTTGCTCCCCCGGCATTTGCGGAAAACCGCAACCGCGATGTTTTGGCGCTGAAAGATATTGATTTCAGGCGCGGGGCGGACAATTCGGGCCGTATTGTGGTGGATTTGCCGAACAACCAGGTGGGCGTTGACATTCGTCAGCAAGGCCAAACACTTGTGGTCGAATTTTTGAAGACCGCATTGCCTGAGGGGCTGCGTCGCCGCCTGGACGTCGCTGACTTTGGCACGCCTGTACAAAGCGTGACGACCTTTCAGTCTGGAGACAAAGTCAGAATGGTGATTGAACCCAAAGGTCTTTGGGAGCACAGCGCCTACCAAAATGACAACCAGTTTGTGGTTGAAGTTCGCCAGCAAAAGGTCGACCCAAATAAACTGACACAAGGCCAAGGTTTCAACGGGGAAAAACTCTCGCTTAATTTTCAGAACATTGAAATTCGCTCTTTGTTGCAGGTGATTGCCGACTTTACCAACTTTAATATTGTGGCCTCTGACACCGTAACTGGCGCGGTCACACTTCGTCTCAAAGACGTGCCATGGGATCAGGCTTTGGACATTATTTTGCAAGCCCGAGGATTGGGTATGCGCAAAAGCGGCAACGTCCTGTTGATTGCGCCGAAAGACGAACTGGCCGCCAAGGACAAGCTTGATCTGGAATCAAAAAATG
>JAYVEE010000337.1:0-2955 GCA_043749005.1 Polaromonas sp.
GCCGTCCGCCAGGCTACGCGCTGGGGGGCATAAACCTTCACTAGCGCACTGGGCGTCAACAGCATCCGACTCAAACCACTCATGCGCATACGGCCACAGGTTGTCAATTGCACTTTGCATGCGCTCATGACTGAGCTCAGTACCGTCCCCCAGTGCCACCATCAAGCTGGCAGAACGTTCGACGTGATACCGAGACTCCTTGACAGATTTTTGAGCAATCTCGGCCATGCGGCTGTCACTGGAGTTGCACAACCTAGCGAGTATTTGCTGGTGCCAGACATCAAACAGGAACTGGCGGGCGATGGTGTTGCCGTAATGTCCATTTGGCTGCTCCACGATCAGCAGGTTGCGAAACTCATGGGCATCGCGGTGATAGGCCAATACGTCTTCATCACGGCCCGCGCCAGCTACCCCATTTGCCTCCACTTCACCCGCATACGCCAACCACAAACGAGCCTGCCCCAGCAAGTCCAGAGCAGTATTCGTCAGCGCCAGATCTTCTTCAAGCGCGGGGCCGTGCCCACACCAGCTTGCTAATTGTTGCGACAACACCAGGCAATTGTCACCCAGTCTCAAAAGATACTCAAACTTCGCGGTCATGGCGATTAAATGTGCTTTACGCCATCAGGTGTAGGGAAGAACGTCGGGTGCCTGAACACCTTACTTTGTGCCGGGTCAAACAGCGCGGCTTTGTCTTCAGGGCTGCTGGCCACCACATCACGCGCCAGCACCACCCAAATGCTCACCCCCTCATTGCGCCGGGTGTACACATCGCGTGCGTGCTGCATGGCGCTTTGGCTATTGGCTGCGTGCAGGCTACCCACATGCTTGTGCGCCAGGCCGTGCTGGCTGCGGATAAATACTTCCCACATGGGCCATTCGCGTTCAGTTGCTACCTCAGTCATGTCACGCGGCCTGTTTTAGAAGCTCAACATCCTGCTTGTCAGCATGCGCCGTCAAAGCCTCACGAAACCATGCACCGTCGTCCCAAGCTTTGTTGCGGGCGGCCAGGCGTTCTTCATTGCATTGGCCTTTGCCTTTGACCACATTGAAGAAATCAACCCAATCTATTTGCCCATAGTCGTAGTGGCCACGTGCTTGGTTCCATTTCAAATCCTTGTCTGGCAACTCAAGTCCTAAAAACTCGATTTGCGGCACGGTCTGGTCAATGAATTTTTGGCGCAGCTCGTCGTTGCTGTTCAGCTTGATCTTCCACGCCATCGACTGCGCGCTGTTCACTGATGCCTCATCAGTCGGGCCGTGCATGGCAATCGACGGCCACCACCAGCGATTTAGCGCGTCTTGCGCCATGGCTTTTTGCTCGGGTGTACCTTTGCAAAGCGCGACCATGATGTCAAAACCCTGGCGCTGGTGAAACGACTCCTCCTTGCAGACCCGCACCATGGCGCGTGCATATGGTCCGTACGAACAGCGGCAAATCGGCACCTGGTTGACGATGGCAGAACCATCGACCAGCCAGCCCACCGCGCCAATGTCAGCCCACGTTAATGTGGGGTAATTGAAGATGCTTGAGTACTTGGCTTTGCCACTGAGCAGGTCACGGTACACAGCATCCCTCGTCACGCCCAATGTTTCAACCGCGCTGTACAGGTACAGGCCGTGACCTGCTTCGTCCTGGACCTTGGCCATCAATATCGCTTTGCGCTTGAGTGTGGGGGCCCGGCCAATCCAGTTTGATTCAGGCAACATGCCGACATATTCAGAATGCGCATGCTGGGAGATCTGCCGAATGAGTGTTTTGCGGTAAGCGTCAGGCATCCAGTCTTTCGGCTCAACCTTGATGCCAGCATTGATCTTTTCTTGCCAGGCGCGCTCGGCGGCGGACATTTGTTCCAGCGTTTTGACACCCTTCGTGCCGGTTTCAACCAGTTGTGCGTACATTGAGTATTCCAGTGCGTAATTTCCATATCATATTGATACAAAAAGATTCGTACAATCGAATTTTGTGTATCACGTTAGAGATGCAAACCAGCTCGACTGAATTCAAAATTTCGCCCCAGGTCGCCAGAATGCAACGCGGATTGGTGCTGCGCGCCAATTCGGTATTGATCACTGTATATGGTGACGTGATGGCAGGACGCAGCCAGTCTGTCTGGCTGGGCAGCCTGATTCAACTCGCCGACTTGTTTGGCTTGTCCGCGCGGCTAGTGCGTACCAGCGCGTTTCGTTTGACGGCGGACGACTGGCTGGGCTGCACGCGGCTGGGCAGACGAAGTTTTTACGGCTTGACCGCCGCAGGTTTGCAGCGTGTGCAGCATGCTGAACGGCGCATTTATGACTTTAAATTACCCGAATGGGACGGGCGCTGGACATTGGTGATGATAGCCGCTGACTTGCCCGCCAGCCTGCGGCTTGACCTGAAGCGCGAGCTGCGCTGGGAAGGCTTTGGTGAGTTGTCGCCCAATGTGCTGGCGCATCCGCATGCCAGCCAATCGTCACTCAAGGACATCATCCGCGCCTCTGATGCTGAAGAAAAAATTGTGGTGCTCAGCGCTGAAAGTATCGCAGGCTACTGCGCCAAACCACTACAAACCGTGATGCACACCACCTTCAAACTTGACCAGGTTGAAGCAGCGTTCAGGCAGTTTGTAGCGCGCTTTGAACCCATGCTGCAGCAGACCGCTGACTTGAGCCCGGCGGAGTCCTTTTTTGTACGCACGCTTTTGATCCACGAATACCGCAAAGTATTGCTGCGTGATCCTAATCTGCCGCAAGCCTTGTTGCCTGCTGGTTGGTCTGGCCTACATGCACGGCAGTTGTGTGAATCGCTGTACGGTCAGTTGCTGACAAGCAGCGAGGTGTTTTTGCTGGCGCATGTACAAACACTTGACGGCAAACTGAGTAGTCTTAGCCGCTCAAGCACCAAACGCCGGACAGAAACCGCAGCTAAATCTAACCAGACATTGACATGACAAAAAATTCATCAGTGCAGCA
>JAYVEE010000338.1:0-2953 GCA_043749005.1 Polaromonas sp.
GCGGCTGATCGTCAACTTGGTCAGCCCCACTCCAGTTATTGAACAGCCTATTGCCCGTTGGCAAGACATAACGGCTAAAGCGGTGCAGTTTATGTTGTACGCATTGATTTTTTGTATGCCGCTTTTAGGGTGGCTGGCGTTAAGCGCCGATGGCAAGCCGATTCTGTTTTACGGCTGGCAATTGCCAGCATTGATCACCCAGAACAAAGACCTTGCCGAAACCATCATAAGCATCCATGAAACTGGTGCCACCGTTATCTATTTCCTGGTGGGCATCCATGCCGTTGACGCCCTTTACCACCACTACTTTTTACGAGACAACACGTTGCGGCGCATGCTGCCATGAGCACTCCACCACCAACCGTACACCCAACAGATGCAACAACCGGTTTACGGACTAAGCAGAAGCTGGCCAAAAATATTCGACTGTAAAAAAAGTACCTCCACGTACATGGTTCAAGATCGGCATAACCGTATTGGTTGTGACGTTAGTCGCTTTGTACCACCGATGCTCAAAGCTTAAAACTTCTTTTGATAGGAACACACATGAATGCACATTTTCTGATGCCAGCTTTTTTGACGCTTGCCATCACTCTAGGCAGCCCAGCCGCTTGGTCCGCCGACACAGCAGCAGACGCTGCACAAGTCAAACTACAGGCTTACACAATGGCGGAAATAAAGGTGCTTGCAGAGGTAACAGGTGGCTACAAAGCCAAGGATGTCGAACTCAGTTCAACCGCACATCAAATGATGCTCACCATCATCAACACTACGTCCTTAAGTAGAAAAGTCAATTGGTGATACTTGAATCTACATTGATGCCGGCAAAGTGAATAAGTTGGTAACGGTATGCGTGGGCTTCTCAAAATTGCTCATGCATTCACCCCAACATTCCGCTCCGGGTAGGGAAGGGCTTAAAAAAGCCGCTCTCTACATGACGAAACCGGACTACTACGTCAAACTTCTTGTGGCCGGCAATGACCGCACATTTTGGAAAACGAATATGCCTGAGCCGAGAACAGACAAGAGAGGTCGTCCTCGCACCAAGACGTGGACTCAATCGGGGATGATGAGCATGCCTTTGAATCCGAGTGGTGACGCTTTGTTGTGATCAATCAGCTTACGATTGAACCGCACAGACGTTAGCTAACAAAAGGCTAACGTTCAACTTTATGAAATCTCTTAGGTCACTGCAATCACCGCGATCAATGGCCGATGTTCTGTAAATCCGGCGCTGTGTTGCCGTGGCAGTGAGATGCGTCGGATGGCAGCTCCAACACAGGCCTGAAAGCGTTCTGACAGACATATAGCCGTCATTGGCTGACAGTGATCTGTAGCCCTTGACGTCACTTTGAAATCAGTAAGCTGCTAGCCTTAACCGATCACATAAATTTTGAGGATTATTATGAAATATCGACTACTTGGACGCACCGGAATGTACGTTTCAGAGCTGTGTTTGGGCACTATGACTTTTGGTGATCAAGGCTTCTGGAAAGTCATGGGAGGTCTTGGCCAAGAAGCGGTGAACGTACTTGTGAAACAAGCCTTCGACGCAGGGGTCAACTTCATTGACACGGCTAACGTGTATTCGCTCGGAATGTCAGAAACATTGACCGGGGCTGCCATTAAAAGCCTTGGTCTGCCTCGTGATGAGATCGTCGTTGCAACCAAGGCTTATGGCCCAATGAGCGAGACCAAAATTAACGGTCGCGGTCAGTCACGCTACCACCTGATGAACGAACTGGATGCCAGCCTAAAGCGACTGCAACTTGACCACATTGACCTATACCAACTGCACGGCTTTGATCCGGTCACGCCGCTAGAAGAAGTGTTATCTACGCTCAATGACATGGTACGGTCTGGCAAAGTGCGGTACATCGGCTTGTGCAACATGGCTGCCTGGCAAATCATGAAAGGACTGTCGATTTCGGAAAAGAACCACTGGGCACGCTTTGAAAGCGTGCAGGCGTATTACACAGTGGCTGGTCGTGACTTGGAACGCGAAGTCGTTCCACTTGTTCAGGACCAACAGCTCGGCTTGATGGTCTGGAGCCCGCTCGCTGGCGGTTTATTGAGCGGCAAGTTCACACCCGATGGAAAAGGCCCCGACGGCGCCAGGCGTGCGAACTTTGACTTCCCCGTTGTCGACAAGGCGCGTGCTTTCAAAGTTGTTGATGCGATGCGGCCGATTGCTGAGCGGCATCAGGCAACAGTCGCCCAAATCGCACTGGCTTGGTTGCTGAGCCGTCCTCAAGTCAGTTCGGTGATTGTGGGAGCGAAAACGCCAGATCAACTCAAGGAAAACCTTGGCGCATCCGGTCTTGTGCTGACCTCTGACGACTTGCAAGCCCTGGAGGAAGTAAGTAAGTTGCCGCCTGAGTATCCGGGTTGGATGCTTGCAATGCAGGGGCAGTACCGTGCAGTTGCGCCGGTTCGTGCGTAGTTTCAGCGACGATGCCAGTGTATGGAGATGCCCCCTGGATTTACTGGCTCACCGTTTAGCTGGCCGGGGTTGTAGGGACCCCCAATCACGGATGTTAATAGCGGACTGAACGCGCACAAAAATGGCTTTTGAACGCGGTTTTCGGATGGCCGGTGGCAAAATTTAATGTCTCTTGTGCAGTGGGAGCAGTCGTTGGTACTTCGACAATGAACTTCCGGTATGGGCCAGAAGCCGTCGTTCGCCGGTGACCGGTATCTGGTAGACGAATTGGCATCGAATACGGGTTTTTAAAGTTGAATTACCGTCTATCAACAAAGTTCCAAGGCATCTTCAACTGACAGCGCTAAACTTCTTTTTCCGCAACGGATGAGCCAAGGCCAGAGCACAGATCTTGTGTCTGTTCTTGTGCAACCACCAAACACCTTCATGAAAAATAATGCAGCGCTTCACTATTTCACTTGATGACCATCTAGCCAAACACTTCGACGAGTTCATCGCGGTCAAAGGGTA
>JAYVEE010000339.1:0-2933 GCA_043749005.1 Polaromonas sp.
AACGTGGTGCCTGTATCGTTGTCGATGATCCCTATTTTTACTTTGCCCGATTGACCCAAATTTGGAAGCTGCATCACAGCGTGGCCAGGGCGACAGGTATCCACCCCAGCGCTTTTATCGACCCACTTGCCAGCTTAGCCGAAGGTGTATTTATAGGTGCGTTTGCTTGTATCAATGCAGGTGCAGTGATTGCTGCGGATGTGCATATTGCAGAGCACTGCGTTATCGGTCAGGGCGCTGTAATAGGTGCGAGCAGCCGCTTGTATTCCCGCGTGACTTTGGGTGAGGGCTGCGTGGTGGGTGAGCGTTGCATTATTCATTCAGGCGTTGTTATCGGCGCGGACGGCTTTGGTTTTGCGCCGCATGACGGTCACTGGGAAAAAATCGAACAGCTGGGTAATGTGCGCATTGGAAACAATGTTGAAATTGGCGCCAACACTTGCATCGACAGAGGCTCGTTGCAAGACACGGTGATTGAAGACGGTGTCAAGCTTGACAACCTGATTCAGATCGGCCACAACGTGCGGATTGGCGCACATTCGGCGCTGGCTGGTTGTGTGGGTGTAGCGGGTAGTGCCAGCATCGGTGCACACTGCACGATAGGCGGGGGTGCAGTTGTGTTGGGCCACTTGACCTTGGGTGACCATGTGCACATTTCCGCTGCCTCGGTAGTAATGCGCTCCATTTTGAAAGCCGGAAACTACACCGGTCTGTTTCCCATAGACGACAATACTTCTTGGGAAAAAAACGCGGCGACCCTCAAACAGCTGCACACATTGCGCGACAGGCTGCGTGTGATTGAAAAAGCAGTTGCCGCCAAAGATATTTAAAGAAGAAAAATCATGATGGATATTCACCAAATATTAAAGCAATTACCGCACCGTTACCCGTTTTTGCTTGTTGACCGCGTGTTGGAAATTGACAAGGGAAAGCGTATCAAGGCGCTAAAAAACGTCACCATCAATGAACCGTTTTTTACGGGTCACTTCCCTCACCGCCCGGTGATGCCGGGTGTGCTGATGCTGGAGGCCATGGCGCAAGCCGCCGCACTGCTGGCGTTTGACATGCTGGGGCAAGCTCCGGATGATAAAACCGTGTACTACTTTGCAGGCATTGACGGCGCACGGTTCAAGCGCCCTGTAGAGCCTGGCGACCAGCTCATCATGGATGTAACTTTAGAGCGAATGAAATCTGGTATTTTTAAATTTAGAGGTATTACACGGGTTGGAGATGCTGTGGCGTGTGAGGCTGAACTTATGTGTACGATGCGCACGATCGCGTAATACAGATGGGTATTCATGCAACCGCTATCGTTGACCCGCACGCCGAAATTGACATGACAGTCACCATTGGCCCATACACGGTGGTGGGCCCGCACGTCAAAATAGGATCTGGCACCCATATAGGTGCTCACTGCGTGATAGAAGGCCACACCACCATTGGCCGTGACAACCGAATTTTTCAATTCAATTCATTGGGCGCTATTCCGCAAGACAAAAAGTACGCGGGCGAGCCCTGTGAGCTGGTCATCGGTGATCGCAACACCATCCGCGAGTTCTGTACGTTCAACATTGGCTCACCGGGCGACGTGGGCGTGACGCGTGTAGGTAGCGACAACTGGATCATGGCTTATGTGCACCTGGCGCATGACTGCCAGGTTGGCAACCACACGATTTTTGCCAACAATTCCCAGTTGGCAGGACACGTGCGTGTCGGTGATTGGGTCATTCTTGGCGGTTTTACTGTGGTGCACCAGTTTGTGCGGTTGGGTGCACACAGCATGACGGCGATGTGCTCTTTGCTGTTTGCTGACCTGCCACCGTTTGTGATGTCGCAAGGCCAGCCCGCTGAAGCTCGCACCATGAATTTTGAAGGCCTGCGCCGACGCGGCTTTTCAACTGAGCGGATTGCCGCCGTCAAAGCCATGCACAAGGCCTTGTATCGTGAGGATTTAACTTTGGATGCCGCGCAATTACAGATTGCTGGACTGGTTGAAAAATACCCTGAATCAGCACCGGACGTGCGGATGATGCTTTCGTTTCTTGAGCAAACATCACCGCAGCGCGGTATCGTTCGGTAAATCCTGATGCAGAAAACGCCAACTTTGGCGATGGTTGCAGGCGAAACCTCTGGTGATTTACTGGCTGGGCTGTTACTTGACGGTTTAAAGACCCGCTGGCCAGAGCTGCATTCCTTCGGTATCGGTGGGCCGAATATGGCGCATCTGGGTTTTAATGCGTGGTGGGCCAGTGACAAGCTGGCTGTGCGCGGCTATGTAGAGGTGCTGCGTCACTACCGCGAAATCATCGGTATCCGCAAGCAACTGAAAACTCTCCTGTTAGCCAATCCCCCGGATATTTTCATAGGTGTGGACGCGCCCGACTTTAACCTTGACCTGGAAGCTGCGCTAAAAGCCAAAGGCATTAAAACCGTGCATTTCGTCTGTCCGTCCATCTGGGCGTGGCGTGCAGACAGGATTGAGAAAATCCGCCTGAGTGTTGACCACGTGTTGTGTATTTTTCCATTTGAAGTGGCTTTGCTGGCACAGCATGGCATTGCAGCCACTTACGTGGGTCACCCGCTGGCCAATGTCATCCCGATGCAACCAGATCGGTCCGCCGCACGAGACAAATTGGGTTTGACTGATGCGGATACTGTTGTCGCCATCTTGCCCGGAAGCCGTCAATCGGAAATCCATTATCTTGCTAAACGCTTTTTTACGGCTGCAACTCTTATTAATAGGGTGCAACCAGCTATTAAATTCATAGTACCTGCTGTTCCTTCACTTAGGCTGGAAATAGAACGCATTGCTAAAGAAGCCGGTTTGAACAACGTACAAATACTCAATGGACAGTCGAACACCGCCCTCGCTGCCTGTGACGTAACCTTGATCGCCAGCGGTACTGCGACTCTGGAGGCCGCGCTTTTCAAGC
>JAYVEE010000340.1:0-2929 GCA_043749005.1 Polaromonas sp.
CAGACTTGCGTGACACAGATATCCAGCAGCCAAAATGACCGAGACTTTGTCCTGCGTCAGCAATTGCTTGGTCTTTTCAGCAAACAAAGGCCAGTTCGGCGCCGGGTCAACCACTACAGCTTCGAGCCTTTTGTCCATCACGCCACCCTTGGCATTGATCTCGTCAATCGCCATCATCACCATATCTTTGAGTACGGTCTCAGATATGGCCATGGTGCCTGAAAGGCTGTGCAAAATGCCCACCTTGATGGTGCTGCCCGCTTGTGCAAGAGCCCGGCCAGATTCGCCAGTCATGGCGATGGTTGCTGCGGCGCTCAGTGATTTCAGTGTGCTTCTGCGATCCATTAACGTTCTCCTCATTTAAAAATAATCAATTTTGATCGAATTTTTTAAATGCAAAGCTCGTGTCAAGCCTGCAGGCGGCAACGCAACAAGGTTGAGTTTTTTTGCACCGAAAAGATGCGCACAGCGGTTGTCTCGCCGGTGTAGTGCGCTCTACAAGCGCCTAAAGCCCGGTAAATCTTCGAATCACCGGAAAGTACAACATCGGTGGCAGCAGCGCCAGCGCTTTCATGAAGCGCGTGAAACGCTTGGGGAAATGAATTTCAAATTCACCTTTGGCCCAACCACGCAAAATCTCTTCGGCCGCCTTCTCGGGTTTGATCAGACCCGGCATGGCAAATTTGTTTTGTGCCGTCAAGGACGTTTCAACGAAACCCGGGCAAATAAGGCTGACACCAATCTGGCTGTCTTTCAGGTCCACATGCAACGTTTCCGCAAGATTGATCAGCGCGGCTTTGGTTGGCCCATATGCCAGCCCTTGAGGCAGGCCACGATAGCCCGCCACGCTGCTGACCAGGCTGATATGCCCGGACTTGCGTGCCAAAAAGTACGGCAGTACAGCCGACAGCACATACAACGCACCGACATAATTAACCTGGTTGTGGCGCAGCATTTGACCCAGGTCAAACTCAGTGGCACGCATTTCCTTGTAGTAGCCAGCGCAATACAGCACCAGGTCGAGTTGGCCAGTGCCAAGAACCGATTGCGCGGCGGCTTCTACTGAAGCGGCATCAGCAGCGTCCATGGCCAGCACAGTGGCCCCGGGATGCTCGCCAGCAAATACGTCCAGGGCCTGTTGACTGCGCGCTGAGACGATGACTTTCGCTCCCAGGGTGTGCAGCTTGTGCGCTGTGGCCCGGCCGATGCCGGTGGATGCGCCAACCAGCCACACGGTTTTGCCGCGCCAGTCGTTAATGGGAAAGTTGTGGGGCATGGTGATGGGTATAAATTACTATATCTTTAATAGCAGATTGCGCCCGTATTTAAAGGGCTAGGGGCCAATTTAATAAGAACAAATAGGCCAGAAAGGCTTGATTTTCAGCGTTTGACGAATGTAAGGGTTACTTCACCCAGTTTGAAGCCGAATTTGCTCATCTCTGCCTTGTTTAACATGATTTTGTCGTTCATCAGGTACATCCAGTCGTCAAACTGCACTTCTACGGTTTTGCCATCGACAGGCAGCAGCAGCGTGTAGCCCCAGCGGAAGGCGTTGCCCTTGACTTCGCCATTGGCAACGCCCAATACGTCGCCCGCCGTACCTATGTATTTGCCGTCAAGGCCGCGTTTGAGCGTCCAGACGCGGCGGTCTTTGGTGCCGTCTGAATAAGTGAAATATTCGTCCAGCATGCCGGTTTCCTGGCCAGCTGCGCCGGTCCAGCCGCAGATCATTTCTACCGTGAAACGTCTGACGACTTTGCCTGAACGGTCGGTGAAAATTCCGTAGGCATCGACTGTTCCGGTGAAGTATTGGCGCAAATCAAGAGCCGGCTTTTCTGCGGTGTAGTCGCTGATTTGCGGCCCGGCGCAGCCAGCCAGCAGCGCACTGCTGACAACCAGCGCGCACATCAAGGCACAGGCAGATTTTTTAAACAACGTCATGCGAGAGTCCCAACAGGATTAAAAGAAGGTTTAATGATGGAGAAATACAAAGCGGCACCAGCTGCCAGCTTTAAAACGCAAGGCAACACGCAGTAAGCAATGACCAACGCGCTCATCGCTTCAGCCGTGCGCACGCCGGGGGCATAGCCAAATATGCCGAGAAGTGGTAGCGCCAGCCCGGCAGCCAGCGCCAGGTTGAGCTTGATGGCGAAGTTCCACCAGCCGAAGTAAGCGCCCTCAGCTTTGCCAGAATCACCATTGCTTTGAATCACACCGGCCAGCATGGCACCGGGCAATGCCAGGTCGGTACCCAGCGCTACGCCTGAAAGCGCGCAAATGATCAAAAAAGCCATGGTCTGGCCACTGCCGATTTGCGTCGCCCAACTAAACACGGCAATGGCCAAAGCCATGCCGCAAAGCCATGCCTTGGCCAGGCCAATGCGTTTGACAATGGCTAGCCAAAGCGGAATTGATACCGCCGCTGCCAAAAAATAACTGCCCAGAAAAAGCGGCTCCATACTGCTGGGCGCTTGCAAACGGTCTTGAATAAAAAATAAAACCAGCGTGGCGGGTACAGCGCTGGCCGTGCCGTTGAGCATGAAAACCAGCAGCAAACGCTTGAAGTTGCTGTGCCTGAAGGGCAGCCAGACAGCGCCAGCCTCAAGCGCGATGTCCTTTTTGGCGACAGGCTGCACTGCCCGTGTCCAGGCCAGCCAGCCGATACCCAGTGCAACAAAAAAAACAATCGTGGTCGCAGGCATGCCCAATGCTACCGGCGTCACTGAGGCCATCACAACGCCGACCAGCCCGAGAGCCTCACGCCAAGCCACAATCCGGCTGCGCTCGGCTTCATTGCCGCCCAGCATGGCGCCCCAGGACTGGTGCGACACACTTAAAAAACTGTATGCAGCGTAAGTCACCATCAACACCACACTGACCCACACAATCAACGCGTCAGGCTTTGTGACTTGCGGGAAGAATAGCAGCG
>JAYVEE010000341.1:0-2928 GCA_043749005.1 Polaromonas sp.
GCTTATGAACCCAACACCCTGGCCAACGGCACCGAATTCAGAATGGACGGTGCAGCACAAGGTTTTCAGTCTTACCCCGAGCAGATTGACCCACCCAAAGTCCGCGGCCGTAGCCCTTCATTTGACGACCATTTTTCGCAAGCCACCCTGTTCTGGAACAGCCAGACAACAGCTGAGAAAGATCACATCGTGGCGGCCTTCCGATTTGAATTGTCGAAAGTCGAGCTGCCTGAAATACGCCAGCGGATGGTGGATAACCTGGCTCATGTTGACATCAAGCTGGCGAGTCGCGTGTCAGTCAGTCTTGGCATTGGCCCGCCTGATGCAAAGGCCGCTGCAGGGCGCCTGGGCTTTAGAAATCATCGTGTTGCCAACAAGGTTGAAAGCGACAGAGCGCTTAGCATGACCAGCAAGGCGGGCGCAACGATCAAAACCCGAAAAGTTGCCGTTTTAGTGGCAGATGGAATTGAGCCAGCCACATTCAAACAGATCGTGTCAGACCTGACTGGAGCCGGGGCGGTGTGCAAAGTGGTCGGCCCGCACCTGGGCACAGTGAGCACCGCCAGCGGCAAGCAATTTCCGGTTGACCATACCTTCTGCAATATGCCGTCCATCATGTTTGATGCCGTACTGATACCCGGCGGCGCGCAAAGCGCTGTGGCGCTGTGCGCGATGGGCGGTGCGGTGCATTTTGTGATGGAAGCTTACAAACACTGCAAAACAATTTGCGCGCTGAATGAAGGTGTGCAGTTGCTGGCAAGTCTTGGTCTGACAGCAGGTAAAAATGCCGACCAGGTCGCCCTGCCCGCTGCAGGTGTGCTGGTGGCAGATGCACGCAAGGTGTTGGATGGTCAGATTTCACTGGACTTCATTGCAGCGATTGCCCAGCATCGGCATTGGGATAGGGCTGGTGTGGATGCAGTGGCTGCATGATAAAGACTTGCAGGTTGCGAGTTTGCTATTTATTTCATATCAACTAACGCACATATTTATTGAACTAAAGGCCGATTCTTTGCCGCAGAAAGGCTTTTTCTCAAGTTTGTCCAACTTTATTTATGTTTAAAGATCTGGACGAACGGATATGGGCACGACCAGTTTTTTTATTGAAAGCATTTGCCAATTAATTGAAGTCTGACTTCAAGTGATTTTTACAATTATTTTTACTGGCTGCGCTGAGGGCTGCAGAACTTCGACTGGCCGTAACACGCCAGCCTGTTGCATCAGCACTTGGGTAACTCGCGGAGATTTCAGGACGCTCTGCTGCAGGCATTTAAGGCACAAGCCGGAGCTGATGTGCCATGGCTAATGGTTTCATCTGCAGCGCCCGGTATTCCACCTTCGCCCACTGCTGGCTCATGTCCCGATACCGGCTCGAAAACACCAAACCGCTCTGCCCTGTCTGATAAATGAACTGCGACTTTTCCAGGTCGGCCAGGTCAAACAGGGTGCGCATGGATGCAGCGTGGCGATTGGCGAATGGCAGCTTTTCATCGTTGGCCCAGTACTGGCCGACGTTGATGGTGAAGGTGTCGCCGCCTGTGGGTACGCGCACGTCGAAGAATTTGGCCAGCAGCGGCACGTTGCCAAATGGTTTGTGGGCTGACAGGGCGTTGTGTGCCCTGCCCCATGTCCATTGGGTTACGCCAGCGCCGTGGTCTTTTTGCAGGCGGGTCAAGGCTCTGTCTAGCGCCAAACCTGATTGAACATTACAACCCGCTGCGCCGCACCAGTCAGCATCATTGCGCGCCATGATGTCTTCAACAGCCGAGCGGAAGTTGCGTTTGCCGTATAGGGATTTGAAAGTACTCTCTCCCAGTTTGCCGCCAATCACGCCGTGCGTCAGCTCGTCGGCCCAAGCGGCAAAAATCAGCGGCGCGGCTGCCTCCAGACGCATCACGCCGTCAAAACCTTGCAGGGCGTTTTTGCTCGCTGCGGCCAGCGTGTGGGTGCTTTTGCTGACAGCGGTATTTAAATAAGGCAGCAGCTTCAAGGTGGCCATCGACAGTTGATCGGCCTGGATATTCTGCATACTGGCCATGTCGTGCTTGGGCGTGGCGGCCAGCAGTTGTTCAATTCGGTCATGGCGGTACGGAACCGTCCAGTCCTGGCCCATAAAGATGGGAAAGTCAGGCGGCGTGATGCGCTGGTTGGCGGTGGCCAGAAAGCCTTTGGCTGCGATGGCTGCGTCGCCTGCTTGAGGCGTTTGCGCATAAGGCATCCAGCCTGCCCAGTCGTACCTGGCGTCCCAGCCGGGTGATGGGGCAATGCCCAAAATGTCGTTGTCGGGCTTTCTTAAAGGCAATTTGCCCACGGCTTTAAAGGCTGTGCGGCCTGCCATATCGGCCATCACCACGCTTTGCATGGGCGAGTGGTAGGAGCTGAAGGCGGCCTCCAAGTCGTCAATCGACTGCGCGGCGTTTGACCTCAAGCCTGACAGTACCGTCTGGTTATCGGCATCCAGCGCGGCCCAGCGCAGCGCCAGCACGTATTTGCTGGTGTCCAGCAGCTCGGCGTGCGACTTTTGCGCGTCGCTTAATACCGGGCCGTGGCGGCTTTCGCGCACCGTCAGTTGCACGTCGGGCTGACCTTTGACTTTGACGACTTCATTGCGGGTTTTAAAGTCTGTCCAAGCTGGCTGCCCCTCAGCTGGAACACGGTACTGTTTGGGGTTGGCCGGGTTGATCTGCTCAAGGTACAGGTCTTGTACGTCTGGCCCGGTATTGGTAAAACCCCAGGCGACTTTGGCGGTGCGCCCCAGCACAACAAAGGGCAAGCCTGGCAGCGTGGCGCCAATCGCATTCACGGCGGGCGTGACACGGCCGTCCGCAGCCTTGCTTTCGGGAGCCTCCAGATGCGCAAAATACCAGATAGCGGGGGCTGACAAGCCCAGATGTGGGTCATTGGCCAGCAGCGGTTTGCCGCTGGCGC
>JAYVEE010000342.1:0-2926 GCA_043749005.1 Polaromonas sp.
TCCAAAGGCTTGAGGCAAAACCCGCGCCAGGTAGCTGACGCTTTGCGTTCCATCTTGCTTGCCCAGCCTGCTTTTGTACGCTGGGTGCAGGACATTGAAATCGCCGGGCCCGGCTTTATCAACATCCGTTTAAAGCCTGAAGCAAAGCAGGAAACGATTCGTGAGGTGTTGCAAACTGGCACGCGATTTGGTGTCAAGGCACAGCTGACTGACGGCGCTACGGTTGTCGAGTTTGTCTCGGCCAACCCCACCGGGCCACTACATGTAGGCCACGGCAGGCAAGCAGCGCTGGGCGATGCAATTTGCAATCTGTTCGTCACGCAGGGTTTGCGGGTGTATCGCGAGTTTTATTACAACGATGCAGGTGTGCAAATCAATACCCTGGCCACCAGCACACAGGCTCGCGCCAAGGGCATCAGGCCTGGCGATGCAGCATGGCCGGAGCTGGCCTACAACGGCGATTACATTGCCGACATTGCAGCGGACTTCATGGCTAAAAAAACCGTCAAGTCTGATGACCGTCAATTTACGGCATCTGGCGATATTGAAGACTTGGATTCGATCCGGCAGTTTGCGGTGGCTTACTTAAGGCGCGAGCAGGACCTGGACTTGCAGGCCTTCTCGGTTCGTTTTGACAATTACTATCTGGAGTCCAGCCTGTACAGTTCGGGCCGCGTCGATGCGGCTGTGGCCAAACTGAAAGATGCGGGTAAGACCTACGAATACGACGGCGCGCTGTGGCTCAAGTCCACTGACTACGGCGACGATAAAGATCGCGTGATGAAAAAAGGTGACGGCAGCTTCACCTACTTTGTGCCGGACGTGGCCTACCACCTGGCCAAGTGGGAGCGCGGTTTTAGCCGCGCCATCAACATTCAGGGTATGGACCACCACGGCACCATTGCCCGTGTGCGCGCTGGCTTGCAGGCCGCCGACGCGGGCGTGCCTGCAGGATATCCCGACTACGTGCTGCACACTATGGTGCGGGTGATGCGCGATGGTGAAGAGGTCAAAATTTCAAAACGCGCAGGCAGTTATGTGACGCTGCGCGATTTGATTGAATGGACGAGTGCTGATGCAGTGCGCTTCTTTTTGCTCAGCCGCAAGCCTGACACGGAATATATTTTTGACATTGATCTGGCTTTGGCCAAGAACAACGAAAACCCCGTGTATTACGTGCAGTACGCACATGCGCGGATTTGCTCGGTACTGACCGCTTGGGGAGGGGATGAGGCCACTCTTCAAACAGTTGAGTTATCGCCTCTCGCAAGTCCGCAAGCCCAGGCCCTGATGCTTTTAATTGCCAAATACCCTGACATGCTGACCCATGCAGCCAGCGGTTTTGCGCCGCACGACGTGGCCTTTTACCTGCGCGAGCTGGCGGCCTGCTACCACAGCTATTACGACGCCGAACGGATTCTGGTCGATGAAGAGGCGGTCAAACTGGCCCGCCTGGCGCTGGTAGCCGCTACGGCACAGGTGTTGCACAATGGACTGGCAGTGCTGGGTGTGAGTGCGCCACGCAAGATGTAAATGGACAAAAAATGAAGATCTTCCTGAACAAAAAACAGCGCGGCAACACCCTTTTGGGTTTGATCATTGGCGCGCTGGTCGGCCTGGGTGCTGCGCTGGCAGTGGCGGTGTATGTGACCAAAGTCCCTATTCCTTTTTTGAATAAAAGCCAACCCCGTAGCGCTGATACCGATGCAGCTGAGGCGAAGAAAAACAAGGACTGGGACCCGAATGTACCGCTGGCTGGTAAAAATGCGGTCAAATCTGCACCCGTTGTATCTGGGCCGATAGGTGCTGTGACCGGAGCGCCGTCAGCACCAGCTGCGTCGGCAGCAGTCGCGGGCAGGCCCAAAGTTTCAAGTGACCCGCTGGGCGATCTGGCCAAAGCCAAAAGCGAGGCAAAGCCAGATTCCAGACCGGATGTCAGGGCTGCAGCGGGTGGCGCAGATCCGTTCAGTTACTTCATTCAGGCGGGCGCTTTTCGCACGCCTGAGGACGCTGAGCAGCAGCGCGCCAAACTTTCATTGATGGGCTTTCAGGCCAGAGTCACCGAGCGCGAGCAATCGGGCCGCACCGTGTACCGGGTGCGTTTGGGGCCTTTTGACAAAAAAGACGAAGCCGACAAAACCAAGGAAAAACTTGACGACCAGTCGATTGAAACTGCGCTGGTCCGGGTGCAGCGCTGAACTATTTCATGCGCCAGCCGCTCCATCACATTGATGGATCCGATTTTTCAGAATCTTTTGGAGTTATAAAAATGCAACGACGCGAGTTTTCAATGTCTGCCGCCACTTTGGCCGCTACTGTTGGGTTGCCTATCACCTCCGCCCTTGCGCAAGGCCAGCCGCTTAGAGAAGGCGTTGACTACCTGACGCTGGATAAGCCCGCGCCAACTGAAGCGGCTGCAGGCAAGATCGAGGTGGTGGAGTTTTTCTGGTACAGCTGCCCGCACTGCAACCGGTTTGAGCCTCAATTTGAAGAGTGGGCCAAAGAAATGCCAAAAGATGTGGTGGTCCGGCGTGCGCCTATCGCTTTCAGGCCGGACTTTGAGCCGCAACAGCGCCTTTACTTTGCGCTTGAAGGCCTGAACAAGGTGAAAGAACTGCACAAAAAGGTGTTTTACGCCATTCACGTTGAAAAGCAGGCTCTCAACTCGCTGCCGTTGATTGCCGATTGGGTTGAAAAGCAGGGCGTTGACAAAGCCAAATTCACCGAGATGTACAACTCTTTTCCAGTAGCTACCAAGACCCGCAAGGCCACGCTGTTGCAAGATGCTTACAAAGTTGATGGCGTCCCCGCATTGGGTGTGGCTGGCAGATACTACACGTCGGGCTCTTTGGCGCAAACCATGGAGCGGGCACTGGTTGTGGCTGACCAGCTCGTCGGGTTGGTTCGCACATCCATGCCAGCGGTT
>JAYVEE010000343.1:0-2921 GCA_043749005.1 Polaromonas sp.
CGATGTCATACAGCGCGTCTTCGCAGGCCTCATCGGCTAAATTGAACCAACTGGCAACACAGTACATGCGCAGCATGGTCGCTACTGAGCGTGGGGGCCTGCCGTTGCCTGGCTTGGGTAGTGAGGTTCAAGGCATCAGTTTGTCCGTGCGCGGAAGGAAAGCCGCTTTGCGGGTGATCTTGTTGTGAGCGTCAAATCCGCCTACTGCGAATGCTTTGTGTCCTCGTTTGTTTATAACGCACTGGCCTTTGAGTGTATGGACTTGTTCAGCGGTTCCTTAAATAAAAACGGCTCTGTTCAGTATGCAACAACAACAATCCTGAGCTCTGTCGTACTGCCGATGTGTTAGCGGAATTCCGCATACGGCGGCCGGAAAATCAGAAGGCTAACGTTTAGAGTTACTCTGCCGCGGGCGTTGGCCAGGTGTGGATCGATGGCGAGGTGCCAGAGACGTTTCCATGAGGCATTTAGCCACTGCCTGTTGCCGCCGACCGAAAACTGAGCCGCTGACTCTTCGCGGCAAATAGCAATGGCAGCTGACGGTCTGATTGCCGTCAAAAGTCAGTACAGCGCAAAAGACACAATGGATCGGTTGGAAGGAATCGTAAAACTACGCGGCCTGAACGCCTTCGCGCGAATTGACCACGCCGACGGCGCTGCAAAGATTGGAAAGATATTGAAGCCCACTGAGGTCCTCATTTTTGGAAATCCGCAAGGCGGTACGCCCTTCATGTAGTGCGCGCAGTAGTTGGAATTGATTTGCCTCTAAAGGCGTTGGTTTGGGAGGACGAAGCCGCGCAGGTTTGGCTGGGCTATAACGATCCTGAATATCCTGCAAAGCGCTACGATGTTCAGGATTGCCAAGTTGCAGGAAATATTCGCAAGTCACTTACTGGGCTGTCAGAAGCTGCTATTGCCAAGTAGTAATTGGTGGCACCCATCTCAGACGGAGTGCCAAAGGCTTCGGGCAATTGCACGCCAGGCCGAAGCGGAACGCGAGAGGCGCGCTAAAGTGATACACGCTGAAGGCGAACTGCAGACTTTTAAAAAAACTGTACCAAGCGGCAAAGGTCCTCGCACAAGAACCCCAAGCCATTCAGTTGCGTGATTTGGAAACACTGACAGTCATCGGCGCTGACAAGAATACGACCATCATCTTCCCGCTTCCTATGGATCTACTTACGCCGTTCCTCGAAAAACTGAAGTGAAGAGAATGTTCATTTCCCTTTTTGATTCAATTTCAATGGGAGTGACGATTAACTGCTTAGCTTGAAAATTAACATTCCAGCTCTCAGTTTGAACTGCTCCCGGATGGGCCATGACAAGTTTTACAGAAAATAAATAGCCCGCTACTGAAAATATATCGGGGCTTTTCAGTGGCAATCGTCTGCTGGCGGGATCAAAAGGCTGCTTCAGGCTGAGTGCAAGCTTCGATCGGGCAGTTGCAGCTGGCAAAACGAAGCAAATTCGAAAGTCTGGAATCGAAATTGCGCTGAACCAAAGCGGACAAACCTGTAGGGTTTATGTTGCTGAATCGATCTGTCTCTCTGGTTTGGAATCAACCATTCCCCATTACGGATCGATACGCTCCTACTCACTTGGGGGGACCAACCGCAACTGTGTTCGCTAGCGAACATACAAAGCAGAGCTGGCAGCTTAAATTAGTGCCAAGTCTCACTTCGCCTAACTCTTGCGTCGATTCAATGAGTAATGTTTCCCTAGGACCACCATGCCCATTTCTTCACCAAAGCCCAAGCCAAAAGTCAGTGCAGCAAAGCGCCATACTCAGCCAGATGCCACGCTCGCAGTTACCCATGAGATCAAACTCAACCGGCTGCTTGCAGCACTTCCAGATGCTGAGCTCAAGCGTTGGTTGCCTCACCTGGAGTGGAGTGATATGCCGTTGGGATTAGTGCTTTACGAGTCCGAAAAAATCGAGCACTTTGTTTACTTCCCCACTTCTGCCATTGTGTCGTTGTTGTACGTCATGGAAAATGGGGATTCAGCGGAAATTGCAATAGTTGGCAATGAGGGGATGGTGGGTATCTCCTTATTTACGGGCGGCAATTCCACACCCAGCCGTGCGGTGGTGCAGAGTGCCGGTGCGGGGCTGCGCATGAGAGCGCAATTTTTCAAGGATGAGGTTGAAAACTCCAAACCTGTGTTGCACCTGTTGCTTCGCTACACACAGGCGCTGATCACGCAAATGTCACAGACTGCCGTGTGTAACCGCCACCATAGCCTGGATGAGCAGTTATGCCGCTGGTTGCTACTCAGCCTAGACCGACTCCCAGGCAACGACCTGGTGATGACCCAGGAACTTATTGCCAACATGCTGGGCGTGCGTCGCGAAGGGGTAACAGGGGCAGCACTGAAGATATTAGAAGCGGGACTCATCAGTTACGCCCGTGGGCGAATCAAGGTGTTGGATCGTCTGGGGCTTGAAAAGCGCGCCTGTGAATGTTATGCAGTTGTCAAGAAAGAATATGACCGCCTTCTGCCTTCCCAATACGCCGCGTGAAACTCAAACAGGCGGTGTGCTCTATTGATGCCTACAGTGTATTTATCGATGCTGGACATCAGCAATTGTTTGTTGCCTACGACATTGGAGCTGATAGTCGACTCGCCAAGCTACGAACAAAGTGCTCGTAAACGAATGTTAGCCTACTGCTGACTCAGCTCATTGGTTTGAGACGTCGTTCAACTAGCAATTTGAGATTCATCGGCGCGGATTGGGGTAATCCCATCTGTTCAGCCTGTTTTGGCTAAGGCTCCTAGCAACGCGGGACCGCTATTGCTGCATTTCAGCTAGTTGCCAACAACAAAGGCAAACGATAGCCTACGTGAGCTTTTGGGTGCCAAGTTTCAACCACTGTAGCTCCGCTTTGTCGCCGTTAAAAGTCGTTCATTAACGATCGATT
>JAYVEE010000344.1:0-9666 GCA_043749005.1 Polaromonas sp.
CTATTTTGCATTCGATACCGGTTTTCTGAAACTCAGCGTACTCCACGCGATAGCAGACCAAGACGGTTCTTTTGCCATCCTGCAGAAAGTGATTACTGCCAACAGTTGCTAAGCAACCCCACAAGAGTCGGCTTCTTCCCTAGAACGTGAATATCGCCCGTGATGTGTTCAGCACAAGTGACATCGACTTTTACGCTCATATTGAGAACGTCCGAAATAAATCAGCTGGTGAAAATATGTATAAGTTGTTGGCTCGCGATGCACTTGCAAGAAACTGTAAACAGTTAGACTGAAACAACTTTGTCTGAAAGCCCGCTTTAGACGCTATGACTATAAAAAGGAGACTTTGATGCTTTTGCGATGGTTATTTGTATTTTTAATGTCTTGTACTCAGTTTGCTAACGCTGGGACCGTCAAGGTGGACACCATGATTGACGCTGTAGACCCAGGCATCAAGCTCTTTTTACGCAGCAAGATGATTGAGGGGCAGACCAGCTTTACAGATAGCAACGTCGTGCTATTTGTTCATGGTGCGACGTTCTCATCCACTCCAGATTTCGATCTGCCTTACAAAGACTATTCATGGGCCGACTGGATGGTCGAAAAGGGCTATGTTGTTTACATGTTCGACAAGCGAAACTACGGCTTTTCCAGCCGTGAAAAGGCTATGGAAGAACCGGCGCAGAACGCGCGGCCGGTGACACGTTCGTATCTGGCCGTCAGGGATATCGGAGCCGTCGTTGATTACATCCGGAAAAAGCACAAAATAAACAAAGTAAATCTGATTGGCTGGTCATGGGGAGCCATGACGGCGGGTTATTACACGTCTCTTAATAGCGAAAAAGTGCAGAAACTGGTGATGTATGCACCGGCTTATGCCTTTGCACAACACACCAACCTTGGTGCCGGCTCGGGCTCGCAAAACAAACGCAAACCTAATGAATTTAACTATGCACTGGGGGCGTACAGGCTGGGTACAAAAGCTGGCAACGACGCCCGCTGGGACGGTGAAATTCCAGTGGCAGATAAAAGCAATTATCGGGAAGAGGGGGTGAGAGATGCGTTCGCCATTGAAGCACTGAAGACCGACCCCACCAGCGAGACGCGAAATCCACCCAGCTTGCGTGCACCAAATGGAGTTCTTGAAGACAGCTTCATGCAAGCTACTGGGCGCGCGATGTGGAACGCTTCGTCCATTTACGTTCCCACCTTGGTAATTGCTGGAGAATTCGACACTTGGTCCTTTCCTGAAGATCGCGAAGGCCTGATGCGAGACCTCACTAACGCCCCTGTAAAGAAAAGCGTCCTGATCAAAAACGCTACACATTTTGTGCTTTTTGAAAAGCCCCGCTTTGAATTTTTCGGCGAAATAGATAACTTTCTGAAGGCGCATCCATGAATATTCGTCCAATTGCCTTAGCCGTAGTCTCTGCTTTTTTGGCCGGTTCAGCTTTCGCACATGCGCCTAGCGATCCGCCCCACCAGAGTTTTCCGATGGGTGATCTCAAGCTCGAAAGCGGCGAATCGATTCGGGACTTTTCTATCTCATATGTGACGCATGGCACGCTAAATGCCAACAAGTCAAATGCCGTTCTGATGGTGACCTCGATTGGTGGTAACCATCACCGTATCGATTACCTGATTGGCCCCGGAAGGGCGCTGGATCCCGCCAAGTATTTCATTATTTGTACCGATGCCATCGGCAATGGGTTGACCACGTCGCCGTCTAACAGCAAAGAGCAGCAGCGCATGCAGTTTCCGAAATTTAACATTCGGGATATGGTGAATTCTCAGCAGCGACTTGTTACGGAAAAGTTCGGTATTCAAAAGCTTGTCACGGTGGTTGGCGCTTCTATGGGCGGCATGCAGGCCCTGCAGTGGGCGGCCAGTTACCCTGATCGAACTGACAGTATTGTGCCCATCATTCCCTTGGGACGCAGCCCAGCCTGGACAACGGGTGTGCTAGAAATGCTGAGACAGACCATCATGGCTGACCCACGCTATATGGGTGGAGACTATGCGTCCAGTGCACCCCCAGAACAGGGCATGCGTTTGTGGGCAGGCTGGCTTTCAGGTGTCATCACCCGGACGCCAGGTTTTCAGGAGTCGCAGCTTCCCAACGCGCCTGATGCGATTGGCTTTCTCAAGGGTGTGGAGGATGCTGGCTGGAAGCGTATGGACGCCAACGACTGGATTTACCAGAGTTGGGCCTACGATCAGCACAATCTTGGTACTACGCCTGGCTTTAACGGCGACTATCACCGCGCGTTGAGAAGCATCAAGGCCAAAACATTAATCCTTGCTGGTTCTGGCGATTTGCTTAACCCTGAATACGAAGCAATGGAAGTAGCCCGCTACGTTGGCGATGTACGCTACGTCCCTATCAATGACCACCGAGCTATGGGTCACGTTTCAGGCGCAGGTATCAGCGCACCAGAAAACGAGTTGCAAAATCGCGAAATCGACTCTTTCTTGAACGTCGTGACTGACAATGGAAAAAAAATACGGTAAAGCTCTGGTTGGCAGGAAATCACCACTACAGACCTTAGTCGAGCTGAAACGTCCCAAGGCATAAAGACCGAGGTTCTTGATAGACACCGCCGGTTAGCCACGCACTACCGTGATTCGGAAGAGTCGGGCGCTCAGCGGCTGAGTGCCCCATACACCAGGTTTTGTACCTGCTCTCGGTAGTACTTGCGCAACTCACCAGGCGCGGCGGTGCCGAAAGCCACCACGAGCTGCTCCTTGGGGTCGCAGAAGAAGCCGGTACCGTTGGCACCGTTCCAGCTGTACTCTCCCGGGTTGCCGGGCACAGCTGCCAGGCCAGGCTGAACGCGCACGGCCACACCTAGTCCGAAGCCATAACCGTCTCGGTGCGGCTCTACCGAGGCCACGCGGTTCAGGATGCCTGCACCCAGATGGTTGCTGGTCATTAGCTGTACGAAGGCAGGGCTGAGTACCTGTACCCCTTCCAGGCTGCCGCCGTTGACCAACATCTGACCGAAGCGGATGTAGTCACCCATGGTAGCGAATGAACAGCCGCCACCACAATCGAAGCTGGGCGTGCGCTCCAGCGCCGAAATACTCTGCGGCTTTCCGTCCAGCGGGTTGTTCGGGAAAGGGCGGGCTACACGAGCCAATTGGGCCGGCGTGGGGCGGAAGGTGGCATCGGTCATCTTCAGTGGCTTCCACACGGTGTCGGCCAGGTGACCTCCCAGGGTTTTGCCAGTGATCTTCTCGACCACCGCGCCCAGCACTTCGAAGGACAGCCCATACTCAAACACCGTGCCCGGCTGGTACACCAGCGGCAGCTTGGTGATGGTGCTTATGAATTCGACCGGCGTGCCCAGGTTCTGAGCTGCGCCGCCGCTGGGCCACAGTGCTGCCACCGGGCTGCTGCCGTCGGGTCGCCCACCGTATGGAATGCCCGAAGTATGGCGGAACAGATCGTGAATCAGGATGGGCCGCTTTTGCGCTTCCGTGGTGAACCTGCCGTCGGTGCCGGGCACACCCACCTGCATGGTTCCGAAGGCCGGAAAGTAGTCAGACAGCTTTTCTTGTAGCGGTAGCCTGCCCTGTTCGGTCAGCGCCAAGGCGCCGACGGCCACCTGGATCTTGGTCATTGATGCCAGCTGGAAGACCGTGTCGGTCTGCATTGGCTGGCTCTTGGCGGCATCGGCCATACCGAAGGCCTTGAAATAGACCAGCTTGCCCTGGCGCGCGATCGCCACCACCGCACCGGGCACGCGCTTGCGTTCGATCTCGTCCTTGAAGAAAGCGTCGATGTTGGCCAGGCGCTGGCTGGAAAAGCCCGTACTTTCGGGTGCTGCAGTGGGCAGCGGTTGGGCTTGAGTGGTGCTACTCACAGCCAGTGTGACGGCCAGGGCCAGGGCGGCAAGAGTGGGTTTGTATTTCATAAATGTCTCGGTTCTTGGGTGGGTTTATTTCGAGTGCGGCAGATTCGACCATCAAGCGGCGCCAGGTCTCAGGCGTGCACCGCGTGTTGCAGTTCGCCCAGCTTCTCGATACGCAAGGGCTTCACGACAAGGGCTGGGAAAATCACTATCTAAAAATCAAGTATGACATGGGTTTTGATCCTCCTAATGCTTTGGTCGGTGCAGTTTGAGTGTTCGCAGCTTTCATATTGCAGGTTCGCTGGGGGAGCGACGTCACTTGACTCCGCTTTAGGGCAATGATGAATAAAGCCCGAACTGGCGCATGACTTGCATGAACGAGGGGTGAATGCCTGCTTCTTGGCCCGGTGCCACCATAGGGGTTGTGAACTTAGAAATCGGCTATCGCTGCATTTCAGCCGGACGTCAACATCATCGACAACTGATGGTCGATGTCGGCTTTCGGTCATTCCGTTCGGCATACTTCAATTCCGCTTTGTCGTCGAAAGTGGAAGACAAAAGCGTAGCTATTGACTGTCCGCTGCAACGAAGGGTTAGATCTCAGTAGGAGGTGGGCCACTTGGGCGCTCGGGTGCCATTGCCTCCACCGCAGCGTAAAGTCTGTCGAGGCAAGGCGTAGGTACGTCATCCAGAAGCTCTCGCACGTCCAAAACAAGCGTCGCCATTTCCATCGGGGCGTGTCGCGCGTGAGCAGCGAAGTAGAGTTCACCTCGTACGGAACGTAGAAGGTGTTGCCAATAGGCGATTGCAAGGGGTAGTGGAATCCAGCAAAGAATCGTGCGCAGAGCGAGAGGGGCTGGCTTAACGCCTCGCCGATCCAACGCAGACCAGCCCTCGCGTACCGCTTTGATGAATATGCCGACTTCTTTAGGACTGTCCCCCAGGCGTCGTGCATCGCTGCCCGTCTCATAAAGCGCCCCGGCGATCGCCGTGACGAATATAGCGTGGCGGCGCAGCCAGGCATCCATGTCTCGTACGCGCGCGACGCGAAAGCCCGCGCCCTTAAAGAGCGCGACGATGTCATCAGCATTGGTGTCGACTGCTGTTGGCTGTTGATGTACCTCGACGTAGTGGTCCACACCGCCGTTGAGGCTGCCTGCAGCACCAGGGAACGCCAAAACAACGCGCGCAGGGCTCAAAACATTGAGAATTCTTTCCGAGCCGTTGGCATGGTTCACCATGAAAACAAAGCGCCTGATCGCCGAGGCTGCCACGAGATCAAGCAAGATCTCGGTGATCTGTTCGCGACGCACGGTAACAAGACACACATCGGCATGCGCGTCAGGAGACAAGCGCTCTGAAATCGGTAGTTGTACCGTGTCGGTACGCGCACTCAAAGCCTCCTCAATAACGGCTCCTCGAAGCCGAAGTTCTGCTGCCCGCGTACCGCGTGCAATCAGATTCACATCATGACCTGCGCGCGCGAAGCGAACAGCGTACAGCGTCCCCTGAACACCGGCGCCAAAGACTATGATTTTCATTGTCTCAGCCCTCGATCCTTGTTTGCGTAGTGACAGACGGCATCGGAAAAAACCAACCCATACCTTTAGCATACGCCGCCTTTCGGGACAGACCTCGCTGCATGTAAGGTCTAAGGAAATGTGTTCCGCACGACCTGCGGTATAAAAATGGCGCTGCAACATGAACTGGACATGAAGATCTCCTGAAACTAGTTTGCCTGTTGGGCTGCAAGGCCATAGACTGTTTATTCATGCAGTTATAAATCTCTATGAAACCCGGCACTCCACCGCTTTAGTCCACTCGCTTACTGGATCAGGTGTGCGAGCATATTCGTTACATGCACTTTAGCCTTAGCATCGTAAAGATCTATCTGTATTGGGTCCAATTTTTCATTCGTTGGCATGGGCGGGATAGGCAAATACAACATCTGCGCAACATTGGAACATCCGGTGTGGAGTCTTTTCTGAGCATGCTTGCGAACGAGCGTAAAGTTTCTGCATCCACCCACGGTTAGGCCTTGAGTGCTATTTTTTTTTACACACGGAGGTTTTGGAACTTGACCTATCGTGGCTCAATGACATCAACCGACTCACCAATAAGCGACGCACCCCCAGCGTTTTGACCAAAGAGGAAGTCGTTAGCGTGCTGGCACTTATGGACGAACCGACTGCGCTATCTGCTCGGCCGCTGCACGGCACGGCTATGCGTCTTCGCATCAAGGATGTAGATTTCGACCAGCACGTCATCATTGTGCGGGAAGCCAAAGGGGGCAAAGATCAGTGCTCCTGCCTGCACGAGCCACTCCCGACGACTAATACTGTGCATGCTGGCCGCCCTTCAATTTATTAAGAATTCAACCTCACGCAGCTTTAAAAATATGGCCGTCTTGGACTGACGGCGCGCTGAGGAACAAGAAACAACCCACTCCACACCAAAATGTGCTCGTCGAAAGCGACACTAGCTGGACTTCCGATGTTTGATCAGTCCATCTCCGTGCAATCGCTGGGTGGGGCGCATTTATTTGCTGCGTTATTTGGTTACCGAGACTCAACACTGCGTCACACCTCATAGATCTCTTTCAAGAGAGGGGAGGCATTAGGCCACTCACATACAGCTGGTAACGCAGCACACTGACCTTGCTCATTCAACAAGGTGGGGAAACCTGCCAGCATCGACTCAATGGCGCGCATCGGCACCTGGCAAGGCTCCAAGTCCATACCCAGAGCGAAAGCAAATTCTGGTCTAGCGGTGACAGAAGCACTCGCCTAAGGCACGGGGTGGGCGGCCACTGCTCGGCTAAGCAGCGACAGCTGGCCAAGCGGATCCTTCCCGGGCGGGTCCGACATCACATCAATTAAGCGACGGCGGGCGCTCTGCTCGATGTCATACAAGACTGCGTCCAAATAAACATCATGAGGCGAGCGCAGGATCAACCGGCTGTTAAACCACTTGTAAACTTCGGCAGGAGCGGTACCCACGCCACATACCAGTTGGCAAGCAGCGTCCCGCCGCAGCATCGATAGCGCCTCAGAACCCTCCTTGAGCTCAACCATGCCCCAGCGGTACATACGGGATAGAGCGAAGACTGAGAAAGTCTCAAGGGTGTCCACGTGCAGAATATTTGGCGATTCCATTTGACTTCCCGGTGTGCTTGAGCAGCATGCCCTAGCGGCCTGGAACACGCGCTGCACCATTTCCAGCGTGTTCGCGCGCTGTTCCGAGGTGAATGCTGGATCAACCATGGGAGCACTAACCTGGTGCGGATATGACAGATCTCCCTTAAAGACAAAACCTCCGCCGGGCAGCGGTACTGAAATAGAAATCTCCAAAGCCATCGGACTATCTTCGTTAACCGATGTCCTCGCGTCCACCATCAGCGCTTGAGCGGGCATAATTTCCTGCGACATTGGAAACATAAACGCTCCGGATATTCGCGCTCCGCGCCCGTCAGGCACAACGTCAAGTCCAGCGGGCGGGTCCTGCCAGATTCTTCCGCGCTGAAAAATGCAGACTGCGTGGGCGGCGCTATTTTGGGGCGCATTGGGTCTGAGCATTTCGCCCTTCCCATCAAGAAATACATGGTCGTTGTAAAAGTCCTCACATAAAGCCGTCAATGTCGGCTTTGGGGCGATCGGTTCAAACTCCTGTAATTCCGCTTTGTCGTCGGAAGCGGGCATTCACCGAAATCTGTTGAATGGCCGATTTAAGCCAAGAGCCGACGTTCGCGAGTGACTGGTATTCGGCTGACTTTAACGGCATCGACGATGTGGAAGAGGTCGCCAGCTACCTGCGCGCCTTCAAGCTGGTGCAAGGGCTCCTGCGTAACCGGTCGGGCTTGCCCATCAGCGTGCGGCTGCTTGGTGATGCACACCGCTTGCTGATGGACGGGGCGCGTGGTTCTGGCAAGCAACCGGGTGAATTGCCCCTCGCAAAACTGTATAGGTGGTAACCGGCCCGGCAAGGCTGTTTTTGTGCCGCCGCCAGAGCAAGTTTGCCCGCTGCTGGGCGACGTGGAGCATTTCATCCATGCCGCCACAGATTTGCCACCACTCGTCAAAGTCGCGCTGGTACATGTGCAGTTTGAAACCATTCACCCTTACATAGACGGCAATTGCCGAATTGGCCGCTTGCTGATTACCGCCCTGCTGGAGCATTTTGGTTTGTTGCCTGAGCCTTTGATGTACCTGAGCGGCTACCTAAAGCAACATCAAGCCAAATACTATCGGCGCTAGTCGAATGTGCGCACCGAAGGCGATTTGGCAGGCTGGGTAACCTTTTTTTGGAAGGTGTTGCCGATGCTGCAAGCGATATTGAGCGCGGCGTTGTGGCACTTGACAGCCTGATAACAGATGACCGCCGCCTGCAGGACTCACCCGAAGCAGGCCCGGCCAGCTACCGGCTGATTAATGCTGCCGATGATGCCGCGCTTTACCGTTGCGCAGGTGCGCAAAAAGCTGGAGACCAGCTTTCCCACTGCAAATGCGGCTGTGAAAGTGCTGGAAGGCCTTGGTATCGCGGTAGAGCTCACAGGGTAGAAGAAAAACCACTGCTACAGCTTTCAATTATCAGCTATCAGTTATGTAAAGCTGATGACTGACTAAACCTGGTTATTTTCGACCGCTAAAAGTTTTGAAAAGCAATTTCGTGGTCATTTTCAGGTATGTTTTAGGCTTCAAGAAAAATAAATACTTAAGTAAGCAGATATCAAAAATACAAGACTTGCATTACACCGATGAACACAATGCCTGATTCTCAAGCCGCCTTCAATCCTCGATTGCTTGCAGATATTGGTGGAACGCATGCTCGCTTCGCCATGCAAAGTCAGCACTTGGAGCGTTTGGAAAAAATCGCGGTTTACCAGACCGCTCATTTTGCAAGCCTTGAGCTGTGCGTCAAGCACTACTTGGCCGACCACCGTGCCCCAAGGCCGACCCATGCAGCAATGGGCATCGCGACACAAGTGACGGGTGACTGGGTCACTATGCCCAACAACCCCTGGGCTTTTTCAATTGCAGCCCTGCAACAAACTTTGCAGCTTACCCAGCTGCTTTTCATCAACGATTTCACGGCATTGGCTCTGTCGTTACCAGACTTGGAAAGCACCGATCTGTATTGCATTCAACCTGGGCAAAAGCAGCCTGGTACACCTCTGGCACTGATTGGACCGGGCACCGGGCTCGGCGTTTCAGGCTTGTTTACGGCGGCGCAAGGCGGCTTTTTGGCCATAAGCGGCGAAGGCGGACATGTTACGTTGAGCGCCGACAACTCCTACGAAGTCGCCGTGCTGGACTGCTTGCGAATGCGCTTTGGTCACGCATCTGCCGAGCGCGCACTTTGCGGGCAAGGGCTGCTCAATCTGTACGATGCGATTTGCGCCATTGATGACCGGCCCAGAAAATTTACGCAGCCTTCTGAAGTCATGGAAAGTGCCCTGTCGCAGTCCGACCCGGCTGGTGTCGCAGCCCTGGGATTGTTTTTTTCATTTCTCGGCAGCACCTGCGGCAATCTTGCCCTTACTTTGGGTGCAAGAGGAGGCGTTTTTATTGGTGGCGGCATTGTTCCGCGCGCGCTTGCAGCGCTTGAAAAATCGCAGTTTTTGCCTCGCTACCTGCAAAAAGGCCGCTACCAGGACTATCTTCAGCGGATTCCCATTTCAGTCATCACTGCCGATATTTTTCCAGCTTTAAAGGGCGCTGCGCGTGCGCTCGATATGAAAAATCAGTCATGATCCTTTGGACTATTTAAAACCTGGCTTGATCAAGGAACTCGCAATGCCTTCTGGAAAAATTCT
>JAYVEE010000345.1:0-2913 GCA_043749005.1 Polaromonas sp.
ACGAACAATGCAGCAGCGCCTACTGCTGCAACTTCAGTCACAGTGCTGGCACCAGCCCGACAAATAATCAGGTCAGCATCTGCAAATGCAGTGGCTGTATCGTCAATAAATGGCGTCAAGGTTGCATCAACACCCGCTGCCTGGTAATTGGCGCGTAATTCCTCAATCTGTTTTGTACCGCTTTGATGCGTGACGATGGGGCGCTTATCTATTGGGATCAAAGCCAGAGCCTGCGGCACGACACTGTTTAATGCCTTCGCACCCAGGCTGCCACCCACCACCAGTAAACGCAGAGGGCCTGTACGCCCTGCAAAGCGGACATCAGGCTTGACCTGCTGCATGAATGCTGTGCGCAAAGGGTTACCCACCCACTGTGCATTTTTGAGCACATTCGGAAATGCCGTAAACACCCGATCCGCTACTTGCGCCAAAATTTTGTTGACCATACCGGCCACTGAATTTTGCTCATGCAACACCAGAGGCTTGCCCAGCAAAACCGCCATCATTCCCGCCGGGAAAGCAATGTAGCCACCCATACCAATCACTACCTGCGGTTTGACGCGGCGTATGACCTGAATACTTTGCCAAAACGCCTTGAGCAAACGCAGAGGCAGCAATGCCAGCGTGACGGGGCCTTTGCCGCGCACGCCCGCAAAATCTATCGTTTCAAACGCAAAACCACGCGGTGGCACAAGCTGGCTTTCCATGCTCGGGTTGCCCGGGCTGCCCTTGCCGCCCAGCCAATGCACCCGCCAACCTTTGTCGCGCAAACCTTCAGCCACAGCCAAGCCAGGGAAAATATGTCCCCCTGTGCCGCCTGCCATGATCAAGGCGCAGCGTGGTGTCATGTACGACCTCCACGCATTAATAGTCGATTCTCGTAGTCAATTCGCAGCACGACAGCCAACGAAATCAGATTCATCAAAATCGCCGAACCGCCATAACTCATCAATGGCAGCGTCAAACCCTTGGTAGGTAACGCGCCCAGGTTCACACCGATGTTGATAAAGGTTTGAAAACCAATCCAGATGGCAATGCCCTGCGCAGTCAGACCTGCAAACAGCCTGTCCAGCGCTATCGACTGGCGGCCAATGTGCATGATGCGCCTGACCATCCACATGAACAGGCCAATGACTATCAGTACGCCGATCAAGCCAAATTCTTCACCAATCACGGCCATCAAAAAGTCGGTGTGGGCTTCAGGCAGCCAGTGCAGCTTTTCAATGCTGCCACCGAGTCCAACCCCAAAAATCTCACCGCGGCCAAATGCAATCAATGAATGCGACAACTGATAGCCTTTACCCAGGGTGTGCTTTTCACTCCACGGATCCAGGTAGGCAAAAATCCGCTCACGACGCCAGTCACTAAGCATCACCATCACGCCAAAAGCAATCACCACAACCAGCGCAATTACAAAGAACATGCGGGCATTCACACCACCCAAAAACAGAATGCCCATGGCTATGACCGAAATCACCATGAACGCACCCATGTCAGGCTCGGCCAGTAGCAGCAAGCCAACAACGCCAATCGCAACGGCCATCGGCAATACAGCGCGAAAGAAACGTTCCTTAACGTCCATCTTGCGCACCATGTAATCAGCCGCATACAACAGTACCGCAAACTTGGCCAACTCGGACGGCTGAAAGTTCATGAAGCCAAGCGTGATCCACCGTCGAGCGCCATTGACGCCTTTGCCGATGAAAGGCACCAGAACCAGAATCAGCAAAATCAAGGATGCTACAAACAGCCAGGGTGCCAGCTTTTCCCAAGTGCTCACGGGCACCTGAAAGGCCAGCAATGCGACCACAAAAGCCACCACCAGAGACAGCACATGCCGCATTAAAAAATGGGTATGTGCATAGCGGGCAAACCTCGGGTTGTCAGGCATGGCTATCGACGCCGAATAAACCATCACCAATCCGAACATCAACAACGCGACAGTTACCCACACCAGTGCCCGGTCAAAACCTGAGAGGCTGACAGGTGAAGAGTGCGTACCACTCAGGCTCTGCCCGCCCAGGCGCACGGGCAATGCATCACTTGCCCGCTTGCCGCCAGTCTGCAGGCCACCCATGCCCGGCAGCCAACCAAATAATCGCGAACCTATGCTGGTTGCCGCGCTGGTGGTCATGGCATCACCCCGTTTTCAAGCGCCAGGGCATGTACTGCGTCGCAAAAAATACGGGCGCGGTGCTCATAGTTGTCAAACATGTCAAAGCTGGCACAAGCTGGTGACATGAGCACAGCGTCGCCCGGCTGCGCTTGCTTGACTGCAAAATTGACAGCCTCTTGCATTGATTCAGCAAAGAGCAAAGTCGTACCACTACCCTTAAGCGCAATACCAATCAGCGGTGCATCACGACCTATCAGGACTACCGCCCTTACAAAACGAGACACTGGCAAAGCCAGCGGAGAAAAGTCCTGATCCTTGCCGACACCGCCCAGTATCACGACCAGCTTGCGCTGTGCTCCCAGGCCTGCAAGGGCTGCAACTGTGGCGCCTACATTGGTACCTTTGCTGTCGTCAAAATATTCAACCTCGTCGATTACTGCCACTGACTCAACCCGGTGTGGCTCACCCTTGTACTCTCGCAGCCCGCGCAATATCGGACCCATTGCGCAGCCCACCGCATGCGTTAGCGCGAGCGCAGCGAGTGCGTTGGTTGCGTTGTGCAGACCATGAATGCGCAGTGCATCCACAGGCATCAAACGTTGTATGTGCAGCTCGATATCTTCACACTTGTCACCACGTTTGCGTTTGATGGGTTCATCAATCTCTGAAGCCCGTACCAGCCAGGCCATGCCATTGACTGTTTGGATGCCATAGTCGCCGGGGCGTTGTGGTTCATCGTGACCAAAAGTCAGATAGCTGCGCGTAGGCTTGCCCTTGACCTGCGCGGGGACAGCTGC
>JAYVEE010000346.1:0-2908 GCA_043749005.1 Polaromonas sp.
GCCCTGATCATCATCCTGTTTGCCTGTTCGGTGGGCGTCATCAGGTTGCGAAGAATTTTCCGACCCGTCTTGCGCCTGAGCTGCACAGGGACGACTTGCATGATATTTGCCAGAGCTGGTGGTTGGTTGACGGTGTCGGTCTGAATAGCGTTGAGGTTGCTGTTGCAACAAGCCGCTTTGCTTCGGTGAAACGGGACTGTACACGGTCTGACTCCTTGTAAAAATTCGGTAGTGCGTTGGATCGTTTTGCTATGCGGCAAGTTGCTCGCCGGAATTTGCAACCGCCTATGGAAAACAACAGTTTAAAAGCCAGATCATGACCATAGCGTCAGCGATGCGGGGACTTTGATGTGAGCCAGTACCTACAGCAACGGTACTTTTTTAGGTGGGCCGTCGTAATAGTCGGCAAGTTGTACCAATGCTTTTGTATTGAGCAATCGCAATCGCCCGCCAACCATTTCATGTAGCCCCAACCTGCAAAGCTTGCGCATGGTTTTGTTGGTGTGTACCAGCGACAAGCCCAGGTTGTCCGCGATGTGTTGCTGGTTGATTGGAAAGTCAATCGTGCCGCCCAGGCCATCCACGTCTTTTAGTTCCATGCCAATGCGCTCAACGCGGCGGTACAGATGCATCAGCAGCATGGCCACTCGCTCGGTCGCGTTACGCCTGCCAGCTGTCAGAAGACTGTCGTCTACAAAACCTTCTTCACGCGCCGATAACCAGGTCAGCCCATAACCCAAGCCTGGATGCTGGCGGAACAGTTCCCACAAACCATGACGTGGAAAAACACACAGCGAAACCGGCGTGATGGCTTCCACGCCATGAATGGGGCCATCTGAAAACTCCTGCTGCAGTCCTATAAAGTCGCCAGGCAACAGGAAGTTCAATATTTGCCTGCGGCCATCTCTCAAGGTTTTATAACGAAATGCCCAGCCTGTGTACAGGGTAAAAAGTTTGCTGCGAGAGTGGTGCTCCGAAATGATGGTGGCACCCGCTACCAGATCACGGGTACCGCTGCGAAAGGTCTCAATAAATGCCAGTTCGTCAGCTGAAACACTCTGTACGCCGTGTGCCTTGCGCAAGCCGCACTGTGTGCAGTGCCTGGGACATATTGCTGAAGCAAATGGCAAGTTGGCAGAGACAGTCAACGTAAATCTTTCGACTGTGTCTTATGACGTTGTGACAATGTAGCGAGATGACTACAGTGCTTTTTTAACCAAGAAAGCTTTTATGTCACCACAGAAACCGATTTCTGTCTGTAAGACAAATGCAACAGGCAGAGTAGGATGAAGTGCTTTATAGGTGCTGCGATTGTTGCTTTTGCAGGCTGTACCGCACAGGCCGCAACCTTTGGCATACACGCAGGTAGCGCCCATTTCCCAGGCGGTTCTTACCAAAACAATTTCAACCCTGGCGTTTATTTGCGCACTGATGACGGCATCACCATCGGCACCTACTACAACACGCTTCGCCGGGTCAGTTTTTACGCTGGCTATACATTTGAATATGGCCCCGTAGGTGTGCTGGGTGGATTGATTACTGGATACCAACCCAAGCTTATTAACGGCCTGAGCTACGGGCAAGGTAAAGCTTTGACACCTATGCTGGCCGCGAGTCTGAAATTGCCACCTTTAGGCGGTTTTAAACCGATGCTGATGCTGGTGCCGCCGTTTCGCAGCAGCCCTGCCGTGCTCCATATCGCGTTTGAGCACAAGTTTTAGATGCAGGCGGCCGCAATTCAAACCTGAAGCGCACTCCACATTTCCTTATCGCGCTCGGCCGTCCAGATACGCGGGTTTTTGATGCCGCTGGCTTCGTCAAATGCGCGGCTCACATCAAACGGCAGGCAGTGCTCATATATAAACACGTGGCCAAAAATTGGGTCCATGGACTTGCGGGTGTGCGCCATCGCGGCCTTTAAATCCATACCTTGAGCTGCGGCTTCTTTGCCAGCCTGGTAAAGCATTTGGACCCAGCGCTGGGTGTAGTCGAGTGCCTTGTTGACGTTTGCTGCGCCCTTCATCGCTTCACCTCGACCAGGCACGATTGCTTCTGCGTTCAAGGCGCGCAGCGCTTCCAATGTCGCGGGCCATTCCTCCAGCTGCGCATCGCCGGTGTACACACCAGCTTCGTACTCAACCAGGTCACCTGAAAACAGGACTTTTTCTGCTTCAACCCATGCAATGGTGTCGCCGCGTGTGTGACCCGGGCCGGGATGCCAGATCTGCACCTTCACACCGCCCAAATCAAGCGTCAGCTTGCCGGGCACTTCAGTTTTAGCTGGGTTACCGCCGCCAATGACCAACGTCGGCCAAGTCAGACCGGGCACACTTTCAGAGTTGCGAAACAGGCGCGGAAAGCGTTCCATCTCGCTTTGCATGTCCTGTGCGCCACGCTCCACTATCAATTCATATGTGCCCTGGCTGGCTATAACTTCCGTAGCGCCTTCGGCCATATAAGCACTGGCTCCCAACACGCGCACGGCGTGGTAATGAGTCAGCAGCACGTATTTGATCGGCAGGCTGGAAACCTGCCGGATGCGCGCTATCAGGTCTTGCGCCATGGCTGGTGTGGCTGTGGCATCACTAACCATGATGAACTTGTCGCCAATAATTACACCCGAATTCGGGTCGCCTTCAGCTGTGTAAGCCCAGCAGTGCGCACTGAGCTGCTCAAACGTGATTTTTTTATCTTCCAGGTCTGCTTGGGACGCAAAGGCTTTTGGGGCAATAGACATGGCAGGTTCCGGATTAACTGGTTCAACGCAAAGTAGACGATTTGGCAAGTTTACCTAATCAGAATTGATTACGCATTGTGAAATGTAGTTCGATCTTTTCGCACACAATCTAGAAAGCGATCATCCCGAAAATTATGTTTGAAGTAGCTTTTTTCTCAATTGTTATAAGTG
>JAYVEE010000347.1:0-2903 GCA_043749005.1 Polaromonas sp.
ATCAAAGACACCTGCTGCTCGGAATGGTTCAAGTAACTTTCGCTTAAAAAACGTAGTTGCATACCAAAGCTGTGACCGTTTTCAAGCCGCAGCAAATACGTGCCGGGTATCTCGGCAGACATGGTGATCGGCAGCAAGGGATGGCGATGCGGTACGGGCCAGCTTTTGACGGCTGTCAGATCGCCAGATTTTTGTTCGTCCCATTGGCCAGCGGAGTCCAGGGTGTACAGCGATGCGCGGTTGATCGACGGGTAGGGTACTTCCAGGTACCAGCGTTCTGCATCAGGCGCAGGCGGCACGGTAAAGCGAATCCACAAAGCTTGCCCAACCGTTACAGCGTAAATTGTGTTGGATTGCGTGGGCTGCCAGTTGCTGGCTCTGGAAGCAAATACCTGTTCAGCGGTCATTTGCCCAGAGGTGTCTATCCAGTAGTCGCCCCAGTCCTTGAGTGCTACAGGCTGTTGCAGAACGTCCAGATCGAGCACCGTGCGCGACTAGACGCTGGTGCTGGCCAGGCAGACAGCTGGCAGAAAAACTGCTAATCCTGCCAGAGCAAGCTTGCGCACAAGTATCAAGGTCAGGGGCAGGGTTGCAGTCAGCGGCGTAACCAAATATTGTCACAAACTTTCTATTTGGCAGATGCGGCATGACGGCCGCATGACGCGTCATTCAAATCAAAAAATTAGCGCATTGGTTTCAGAGCATAAAAACTGCACGCTTATCGTCGCTGCTGGCCGCTTGAGCCAGGCGACTTTCCAGCCGCGACAGCAGGCTTTGCGTTGAATTGCCCTGATAGGGCACCAGTGCATAAGCGACCCGGACTTGCGCCACGCATTTTTCGTGCAGGCCTTTGTACGGCATCAGGCAGCGCGCCACAATGCGCGGGCCCAAAGTGGCAGCATCTTCATCACTGACAGGACCTTCCACCAGCATGCCAAAGCGCCGCTCTGATAAGCGCGCAGCGCTATCAATCTCCCGGGCGGTTGACAGCAGCCGCGAGGCCACCCTAAGCGGCAACTCGCCAGCGATTTTGCGACCAAAGTCGCGCTGGGTTTGCTCGGTATTGATGATGTCAATCAGCATCACCGCGCTTTGGTGCTTCAGGCGTTCCGAACGGGCAACCATGCGTATCAGCCGCTGTCCAAACACGTGCTCGTTGATCAAGCCTGTGGCCGGATCAATCCGGTCAAGACCCAAAATACGGCGGCTATTTTCACGATTTTGCTGGCTGCGCAGCACCAGCACGGTCAGTAACGCGGGCAACAGGAACGCCATACTGGCCAAACCACTTTGTTCGGTAATAAAAGTTAGCGGTATCCAACCCATGTAGCGCGCTGTGGCAATAGCCAAGGCAATTGCAAAGGGAATGGCCGTCAAAAGCAGCCAGCCGCCATAACGGTCGCCATGCCGCCAGGCCCACAAGTTAATGCCCACCAGCACTAAAGGCACAATGACAACAAAAGGCACAAACAGCGTCAATCGCAAGGCACTGTCTGTGAAGCCCAACAAGACAGACAACAACACCCCCGTACCGGCAACACACCACACCAGGCGCTGCAACAGCCGGGAGCGCTCAGCCAGCGAAATGACAGTCGCGTTCAGCACCAATACGCTCAGTAAGGTCCATGTGCCCAAAACTGCAAGTGACCGGTCTGCCCAGTTGGGCGACTCAGGCCACAAGTGGAGTGCAGCCGCGCCAGTGATGGCCGCCAGTGTCAACCCCAGCATGGCGGAGCACACCGCATAATAAAGATACGCGCGGTCTCGCAGCCACAGCACGCCGATCAAGCCAATACCGCAGCCCAACGCGGCCATGCCAAAATAAAAGCCCAGAAAAAGTGATATTTCTTGTTCACTGCGAAACAAAAAACGGGCACTGGCGAAACGGATGGGTGCACTGAAGCCTTGGGCGTTGTCCAGCCGCAGCACATGATGTGTGGCTTGTTCGCGGTTAAAACTCACCACCATCAGTGCATGGCGATGCGGGGTCAGCCAGCGATTGACGGCCAGCAGATCGCCAGCTTTTTGCACAGTGATCTGCCCTGAGGCCTGCAGGGTGTACAGCTCCACATGGTCCAACGCCGGGTAAGGGATTTCAAGTGCCCAGCGCTCGCCGCTCTGCGTGGCGGGCACCGTAAATTTGATCCACAGTGCCTGCCCGGGTTTGAGCGGATAAATACCGCGCTCTGGCGTAATGTTCCAGGCAATGTCCGGATTGCCGAAGATTTGCTCAGGAGTCATTCGGGCCTGTGTGTCAACCCAGTAATGGCCCGCTGTGCCCAACGCAATAGGTTGGTTGGCCGGGTTAAGGTCAATCACAGCAGCTGAATGCGCCACCGAGCACGCAAGTGCCAATAACCAAGACAAAAAGGTGCTTAAACGCATCTAATCATTGTCACCATGTTTTTGCAGACAAAACCGAGTGATTTGATTTTTGATTGAACCTCGGCTGAACGCACAATACAGCCATGAAAACATTGCGCTTGAAACCCGGCAAAGAAAAATCCTTGCTGCGCCGCCACCCCTGGGTGTTTGACGGGGCGATCGCAGCAGGCTGCGGCGATGCGGGTGAAACAGTCCGCATTGAAAGTGACGTTGGCCAATTTTTGGGCTGGGCAGCATACAGTCCGCTGTCCAAAATTCGTGCCCGGGTCTGGAGCTTTGACGAAGCCCAACGCATTGACGCTTCTTTTTTTATAGCTGCTTGCGCTCGTGCCATAGAGGCCAGAGGTCTTTTTGACATAAAAAGTAATGGCCTGCGGTTGATTCATGGAGAATCTGACGGCCTGCCGGGTCTTGTTGTGGACAGGTATGACGACACGCTGGTGGCCCAGTTTTCAAGCTGCGGCTCTGAGCAATTCAAGGCGGTGATAGTGGACGCGCTGCTCATGCAAACCGGCTTG
>JAYVEE010000348.1:0-2894 GCA_043749005.1 Polaromonas sp.
TACGTTCATACGAAGGTAGTAGCTGGTAACGACTTTCCCCATGCTGAGCACGGGCGTGTTGCTCATTGCTTCAGGCTGAAACGCCAGGTGCGGTACGCGCTGGGCAGCATCCGCCGTGTGCAGGCGGGCAATGTCAATAAGGTCGGCAATCACAGCGCTGGCGGTGGGCTCACTGCCTGCACCCTTGCCGTAATACAGCGTGGTGCCAACGGCATCGCCATGCACCATCACTGCGTTCATGGCGCCTTCAACACTGGCAATCAACCGCTTGTTGGGTACCAGTGTGGGGTGTACCCGCAGCTCAATGCCTTGGTCAGTTTTCTTGGTGATACCCAAAAGCTTGATGCGGTAGCCCAGTTGTTCGGCGTATTTGATGTCGGTTGCGCTCAAGCGGGTAATGCCTTCAACATAGGCCTTGTCAAATTGCACATGTATGCCAAACGCCATGGCCGACATGAGGGCGGCCTTGTGCGCAGCGTCAACCCCTTCGATGTCAAAGGTTGGGTCTGCCTCGGCGTAGCCAAGCGCCTGCGCCTGTTTTAGCACCACATCAAAATCAAGACCTTTGTCGCGCATTTCACTCAGGATGAAATTGGTGGTGCCATTGATGATGCCGGCAATCCACTGGATCCGGTTAGCGCTCAACCCTTCGCGCAGGGACTTGATGATCGGAATGCCACCAGCTACCGCCGCTTCAAACGCAACCATCACGTTCTTGCGGCTGGCGGCTGCAAAAATTTCGGTGCCATGCACTGCCAGCAGCGCCTTGTTGGCCGTCACCACATGTTTGCCCGCTTCAATGGCTTCCAGCATCAGTTGCCTGGCGATGCCATAACCGCCGATCAACTCAACAACAACGTCAATATCCGGATTGGCAATCACCGCGCGTGCATCGCTCACTACTTTGACATCTGGTCCCACAACGGCTTGCGCGCGTGCAGTGTCGAGGTCGGCAACCATGGCAATTTCAATGCCCCGCCCAGCACGACGAACAATCTCGCTCTGGTTGCGCTGAAGCACGTTAAAAACGCCGCTGCCGACAGTGCCAATACCCAAAAGACCAACTTTTATCGATTTCATATGTTTTTCAATTACTAAATAAATCACCAGACCAATAAAATCATGCGCGGGCAGCTACTAATTTTATAGCGCCCGTCTTCGTTGGCGATTTCCCCGCACGGCCGCGGTACGATTCCAAAAACTTGGCAATGCGGCCAATTGCTTCGCGCAAGTCGTCCTCATGCGGCAAAAACACAATGCGGAAATGATCCGGGTCAGGCCAGTTAAACCCTGTGCCCTGCACCAGCATCACACGCGTTTCGCGCAGCAGCTCCAGGAAAAACTGGCGGTCGTCCTTGATGGGGTACATCACCGGGTCTAATTTGGGAAACATGTACAGCGCTGCTATCGGCTTGACGCAACTCACGCCGGGTATGGCGGTGATCAGCTCGTAAGCCAAATCTCGTTGGCGACGCAGCCTGCCACCTTCACACGTCAAGTCATTGATGCTCTGGTAGCCACCCAATGCTGTTTGAATCGCCCACTGACCGGGTACGTTGGAGCACAACTTCATGTTGCTGAGCATGTTGAGGCCTTCGATGTAATCCGTAGCGGCCCGCTTGTCACCCGACACCACCATCCAGCCAGCGCGGTAACCGCAGCTGCGATAGCTCTTGCTCAGTGAATTGAAAGTCAGCGTCAGCACATCGGTCGACAAACTGGCAACGGCCGTATGCCTGGCGCCGTCGTACAACACCTTGTCATAAACCTCGTCAGCCAGGATCACCAAGCCATGCTCGCGGGCAATTGCGACGATGCCTTCAAGCAACTCGTCTGAATACAAGACGCCGGTAGGATTATTGGGGTTGATGACAACAATAGCTTTGGTACGCGGTGTGATTTTGGCGCGTATATCGGCCAGATTGGGCATCCAGCCGTCGGCCTCGTCACACAGGTAATGAACTGGCGTACCGCCGGACAAAGACGTAGCAGCCGTCCACAACGGATAGTCGGGCATCGGCAACAGCAATTCGTCGCCATTGTCGAGCAACGCATTGGTGGCCATGGTGATCAATTCACTCGCGCCATTGCCCAGGTAAATATCGTCAAGCGTGACGCCTTTTATGCCCTGCTTTTGCGTCTCGTGCATAACCGCTTTACGCGCGGCAAAAATGCCTTTGCTATCTGAGTAACCGGCCGAGTTGGGCAGGTTGCGAATCATGTCCTGCTGGATCTCTTCAGGCGCATCAAAACCAAACACCGCCAAATTACCCAGGTTGAGCTTGATGATTTTCTGGCCTTCGTCTTCCATCTGCCGGGCAGCGTCCATGATGGGGCCGCGAATGTCGTAGAGCACGTTGGCCAGTTTGGCAGATTTGGTGATGGGTTTCATTGGGGAGTTCCTCAGGCGATTCCAGTGAACGGAACCTATAATTTGACCACACAAATGCTTAAAAACACCTACCTTGCAAGCCAGCCATGAAACTTCAGCCTGACCGTCTTGATGTGCAATCCATACTGGGTTATGGGCCTGGCTGGATCGGACTAGGTAGTAACGGCGTTGCTGAAAAAGTCGAGCGCAGCATCGTGATTGGTTCACGCGGCGAGAAGTTTGACTGGAATTGCGAGCGCTTTGAAGACCTGACCGAGGAACACTTCACGCAACTGGCAGCCAGTCAGCCTGAGTTGGTGATTTTTGGCAGCGGCGCGCGTCTGCGCTTTGCATCGCCCGCTTTCATGCGTGCCCTGATGCAAAAGCGCATCGGTATTGAAACCATGGATACGCTGGCGGCATGCCGCACCTACAACATACTGGCAGGTGAAGGCAGGCGGGTAATTGCAGCGCTATTGATTGAGAAGCTTAGTTAAGCGCTTTGTCTTTCAGGGTAAAATCT
>JAYVEE010000349.1:0-2889 GCA_043749005.1 Polaromonas sp.
GGCTTGGAATATCCCTGCGAGTCTGGTGTTGCAGCTGGCTCGTCATTGAAGGGTATGACAAGATACAAGTGAGAGAGCGGGTCCATTTGGGCAGAGCTAAAATGTCAGTAAAGAAATTAAAAATATATTAAAATAAAGCATAGCGCGGCGCATGGTGGATGCGACCATCGTTTTTTTTTGTGTTTTTTTTTTGTTTTTTCGGTTTTCTGAGCTCCAAACACAAGCACCCGCCGCAAAGACAAATAATGGTACCAATGGGAACAATGATAGATATTAAGAGAGCCGTGCTTACCTTGGGAGTTGGCGCAGGTAATGCGCTGGAATTTGAGGAACCAGGAGCAGGAAAGGGTGAATTAGACGCCCCATTAGCAGATGAGGGTAGGTTGTCTTGTTGTGTGGGAGGGGGTGATTGGAGTGGTGGTGATGGTATCAAGAGAGGAGGACTTGCCGCAACAGGAGGGCTTGCTAATGGAGGAGGTTGTGCAACAGGAGGTTGCGCGGGTGGTGGATTTGCCAGGGGGGGAGGACTAGGAGTTCCTGGGGGTGGCAATGTCCCAGGCAGTGCGTTCCCAAACAAATTGGAGTAGGCTTGCGCATAGCGCAGCCCCAACTGCTGATATGCGCGCTGGTAAAAATGTACTCCGTCGCCCTGCAGGACGTCCGAGTTTCCGTAGAAATCTGTATACGAATCGGCAAACCCAACGTTTGTGTTGCCGGTGGCAAGATTGAGGGGTGGCGCGGTTGTGATTGTGTTCTTGTACCTTCCGCCCCCGAAATTCTTGCGGTACCAGTGCATTTTGGGTTCCGCGTAGCCGTGAACGTACCCACCAACAAGAAATGGCACCACAGGGCCGCCGGTTGGGGTGTAACGCGTCCTTAAAGTGTCCGCAAGGTTTGAAAGACACCCAGCCCACCAGGAGGTGCATTCATACGAGCAGGTGTACACCGTGCCATTGCCAAATGTCACTGGAAACGGACTTCCTTCGAAATCAACGTCAGACTCTCCTTGGTGCCACAATATTGCGGCAACTTTGTTTTCTGGGTAGTATGAGATGGGTCCTGACGTTGGTGCAACCCCTGTCAATGGGTTGATTGAGAGTGCAGCATCAATTTGGTATTGAGCGTGACCAAGGAGTGTCATCCTCAGGTTTGGCTGGTTGTATTGCGTTGCAATGTTGCCATACTTGGAAAAGTACGAATCGTACGCGTTTGATTCGCATGCCAGAGACGAAGTCCACGTCTCAATGATGGTTGTGTTGGGCCCCGGGGTTTGTTGCACGTTTGGCGTGTTACTTTGCGGTAACCCAAGGTTTAGGAATGCCGTGCCACCAACGCCCGTGGAAACCAAGAGGACGGCACGTCCTGGCGCCAAGAAACCGTTACGAACGTATGCCTTGGCAAACCCAACCGAGAACTCGTTTGCTCCGCCTCCGGTGTATTCCTGGATCTGGTAGTATGATTCGTTTGCGCGAGTGACATACGAACCTTGCGGAACGCCGTCGCCGTGGCCGCCCAGGGACACGTAGATCGGAAGCGTGGATGTGTCATCCTCCGCGCCGCGCCCAGTGTTTCCAGAAAAGCCTACCGAGTTGGATTGGCCTGCAATGACGATCACGTCGAATCCTGTGTAAGACGACGTGTCAAGAGGCACAGGCGTTGTAGGTAAGGGTGCGAGAGGTAGTCCCGGTGTTGTTGCCGCGCCGTGTGGTACCAGCCACAGCTCCGTCCAGGACGAAGTTACAACGCTTGTTGACGTGCTGGATGTCGCGTACGCAGGCCAAGATCCCACGTAGTTGGATGTGTAGACCTGGGGGCCAGCCACCACAAAGCATGCGCCCTGCGTGTGTGTTGAACCGCCAAATGCAGCGTTGGAGGAATAGCTCTCCTGGTCAAACATAAGTCCACCAAAGGGATCCGTCCACGAAGGGTACGAGTTTGGGGGCACGTAAATGTTGGAATAACAGTATGGTGCTCCAACGCTGATTGGAACATAATTATCTACACCCCGGCCTTGCAGAGGCGTCGGCGCCGACGTTTGCGTCCAGTGGTTTGTCACGTTCAGGTCTTTGTACACAAGGTAGAACTCGTAAGGAGGTGGGTAGGTATACACTTGAGAGAGCTGTGAGAAAAAATGGTACTCTTCGCCAGGCGTCCCACTCCTGCCATTCATCTGTATGGGAAACGCGCTGGCAGGAAAAAGCAGATTTCTTTGTGACATCATGAGCACCGCACCAGAAGCTGGCGGCGTTGGTGGTATCACAGATGCTACCCCTGCAGGCACAGCCTGGAGTGGAATGGCTGAAATGGACATTGCAGAGTTGGCAAGTAGAACAATGGATGTGATGTTTGCGCCATCCGGCATGGGGGTGGTCACAAAACGATAGATGGAGTACGGCGTCACAGTGTTGCTGCACCCAACTCGATACCAATCCTGGTCTGCCTGTAACTGATATGATACCGCACCGTACTGCGTAAGGCAAGCCTGGGCATACGTCACCCCGTTGTTCGAACCCAGGATAACCCAATGAGCCCCGTGAAACGTGGAAGTGATGTACACATCTGCCAGGTAAAAGGATTCAGGAAAAGACGCTTCTGCCCACTGGCCATAGACGCCCGGTGGCGTGACGGGCTGAGAAACCGTAGGATCTTGGCTAGGTACCCATGCATTGGCCGCTTGCTCGCTTGTTGCAAACGAAAACGTTGGGGTCACTGTTGTCACCAAGAATATGTGTTGCGCCGTCCCGCTTGTTGAAGCCACATATGTTGGAACAGTTTGTGCAGTTGCTGAGACCAACAAAAAAACAAAAAAGATTAGCATAGAAGCTTGCTACTTTGTTTTTGGCGGCGACTTCTTAAGTATTGTTATATTTCAAAAATGGCAAAATTGTG
>JAYVEE010000350.1:0-2886 GCA_043749005.1 Polaromonas sp.
ACCACATCAACGGCAGGTACATCGCCATGGCCCATTTTGTTGCCGGTCTTGACGCCTTCAATCTTGTCAACCACGTCCATACCTTTGACAACTTTGCCGAACACGGCATAACCCCAGCCAGAGCCGTTGGGTGCGGTGTGATTCAAGAAACCGTTGTTTGATGCGTTGATGAAAAATTGGGAGCTGGCTGAATGCGGCTCGTTGGTACGCGCCATGGCTACGGTGTACTTGTCGTTTTTCAAACCGTTCGTCGCTTCATTCTCAATATTGGCATCGGTGTCTTTTTGCTTCATGCCGACAGCAAAACCGCCGCCTTGGACCATGAAGCCTGGAATCACGCGGTGAAATACGGTGCCAGAATATTGGCCTTTGGCGACATAGCTTAAAAAGTTGGCGACGGTTTTGGGTGCTTTGGCCGCGTCCAGTTCAAGCGTGATGACGCCATGGCCAGTGATGTGAAGTTCGACTTGGGGATTGCTCATGGTATTTTCTTTAAAAGGTTAGTTAAGAAGGGTTGCGGATTTGATGACGACAGGCGTTTTGGGCACATCCGTAGGAAAAGGCCCGCCAGCACCAGTGGGCGTGGCCTTGATTTTATTGACCACGTCCATGCCGCTAATGATTTTGCCAAACACGGTGTAGCCAAACAGTTGTGATGCGCCCAGCAATTGGGCGCGCGGCGTATTTTCATAGACCCGGCCGCCGTATTCAAACCTGGGCACCGGATCGCCTGGCGGGATGATGGTAGGGTCTAGAAAAGCGTTGTCCTTGACGTTGATGAAAAACTGTGACGAAGCTGAATTCGGGTCATTGGTACGAGCCATGGCCAATGTGCCTTCTACATTTCGCGGGCCGCCTTTGGCGAGAGCATCTTGCCCCTCATGCACAACGGGTGGGCGAGTGGGTTTTTGTGCGTAACTGGCATCAAAGCCGCCGCCCTGCACCATAAAGTTGCTGATAACGCGGTGAAAAATCAACCCGTCGTAATGTTTGTCTTTGACGTACTGAAGAAAATTTGCCACCGTTTTGGGTGCTTTATCCGGATACACCTCCACCACGAAGTCACCTTCAGTGGTAATAAATTTGACCTTGGGTGCAGCTTGGGCAAAGGCGGGTGCAGCGCTTATTGCAGCGGCCAAAAAAGCTGCAATTAACGTCGCTCGTCGGGAGGTTGAAACAAGGTTTGTCATCCAATAATTCCTTCAAAAAAAATTTTCCACTCACTGCCCTGGCGGGTCCAGTACTGGCGTTTGACTTGCCCTGTTTTCGCGCCTTGGGCTAACTCGCCAAAGGTTACCACCATCGTGTCATTGGTGTCTGTCCAGCGCATGTAGGACACATCTTTGAGTTCTATACTTCGACCATCAAGTTTTTTGATTTCGGCTTGCAACGCGGGTGTCCATTGCGCCAGCGTTTTGCCATTGCTGCTGAAGTCGGATGTGTACCAGCTCATCAAGCGCGTCATGTCGCCGCTTGATTTGGCGTTTTGCCAGGCTTTTAGTGCGTCTTCGAAAGGTTTGCTGTCTGCCTTGATGGTTTGCGGTGTAACCCATTTGAGGCTTTGCGCAATGACCACAGGTGTGGTGCGCACGCGGACAGCGCGAATGATACGTTCCAGGTCCGGGTTGGCCAACACCACGCAGCCATCGGTGGCCATTGGCGCACGCGAAAACTGCGTGGGGGGTGTTCCATGCAACCAGATGCCGCTACCTGTTTTGCCACGTTTTATGTCCAGCTGATTGGGATAGTTGATGGGCAGGGCACCCGAACCGTAAAAATCTTTGAGTGATTTTGGATTTAGATTGCTGGTAACAAAATACACCCCAAGCGGTGTACGCAAATCACCTTCAATAGTTTTTTCTATGCCGGATTTACCGACCGATATGTAGTAATCAGCCAGCAGTTTTAAACCTGTGGAGCTGTTTTCAAACAAGTACAGGCGCGAGCGGGAGGTGTCGATGGCAATCGCATGTTTGTTCTGCGCTGACAGGCTAATTAATTGGGAAGGTAGCAAGCCTGGAGCAGGTCTTTCGCGTAATGCTTGTAAGCGAAGTTGCGACTCTCTGCGCAGCTCGGCCAGCGGCTGGGCAGCCGCTTTGGCGGTGGTATCTGGCACGTTGCCCATGGCCCGCACCGGCCCTAGCTGTGCTGTCAGCAAGTCACCATACACCAGCTGCGCCAATTGAAAGTTGGGGTGCTCGCGTACCAGACGCTCTGCCAGTGGCAGTGCCTGGCGGGTTTTTGCCTGACCTATGAGTTTGTAGATGTCAATCAGTTGAGCCTCTGCCTGGCTGTCGCGATCTTCGCGCGCAGCCGATTTCGCGGAGGGCTGTGCCCCGGCTTTACGCAGTTTGGGTTTGCGCTTTTCTGTGCCAACAGTATATGCAGTTTTGCTGGATTTTTTAACTTCAGCATGTGCCGGCAGCGCGCACAGAGTAACCGACAGTGCTGCACAGGCAGCCGCCCAAACTACGATTTTCATGCTCCACGTTATCACGTCAAGTCACAAAAAAGCGGAGTCGTGGTGGGCGCCGGTACAACCGGGCATTAACCGGTAGATTCCCTGACGATGACCCAGCGTTCGCCTGCTTTGACCAGCTCCAGTGTTTTGCGGCTCGAGACATTCAATGAATCAGCACTGTAAGCCTGCTTGAACTTGACGACGGCTTTGCCACCGTTGACAGCAACCGCCAGGTCACTCAGTTTGACGCTGATGCGCGACTTGCCCATGATGCGACTGCGCCGGTCTTCTTCCCAGGTTTTGCGGCTTGCGCTGCCGGGCGGGTCAAAGTCTTTGCCGTAGCTGCCCAGGTATCCAGCCATGTCTTTGCCTGACCAGGCGGCAGCCCAGTTGCGAACAACGGATTCAATTTCCTTTTCTGTGCC
>JAYVEE010000351.1:0-2881 GCA_043749005.1 Polaromonas sp.
CAAACTCTCATCAACGTACGTCTCAAACCTGATCAGGATTACAAAAGCAATGACCTGCTGAAAACCGAGACCGCCGCAATTGAAGCTGAACTCGGCCAGACAGGCCGCGTACTGATCCGCGCCAGCGGCACTGAGCCGCTTCTGCGCTTGATGGTGGAGGCGCGTGATGCCAAGCAGGCACTCAATTGTGCTCAGAGGTTGGCGAAGGCTGTAACGGGATGAAAAGGTGTGATAACGGCATCTGTTAGACCGTTTAAAGGTATCAAAAAAGCCTGTAGGCCAACAAATGCAGGCGCAAGCAGCTCCTGATTAAGGAGCATCTTGTTTGGTTAACTTTCAGGCGCTGAAAAAATTCTTCAACTTGTCAGTCCAGCTGTCTTCACTCGGCGAATGTTTGGCACCACCTTTTTTAAGTGACTCATCAAACTCCTTGAGCAGCTTGCGCTGGTGCTCTGTCAGCTTCACTGGCGTTTCAACCGTGATGTGGCAATACAAATCACCAGGATAACTGCTGCGTACGCCCTTGATCCCCTTGCCGCGCAACCTGAACTGCTTGGAAGCTTGCGTGCCTTCCGGGATGTCTATGGCGGCTTTGCCTGCAAGCGTTGGCACTTCGATTTCGCCACCGAGTGCGGCAGTGGTAAAACTTATAGGCACCGAGCAGTGCAGGTCGTCGCCATCGCGCTCAAATATCTCGTGCTTTTTAACGCGAATTTCAATGTACAAATCACCCGGTGGCCCTCCGTTGGTACCAGGTTCGCCGTTGCCGGTAGAGCGGATGCGCATACCGTCGTCAATACCAGCCGGGATTTTGACTTCAAGCGTTTTGTTGTTTTTGGTTTTCCCCACGCCGTGGCAAGACGTGCAAGGTTCAGGAATCAGTTTGCCTGTACCTTTGCACTGTGGGCAGGTTTGCTGCACCGAGAAAAAGCCCTGGCGCATTTGCACCTGGCCTTGGCCGTGGCATGTTGTGCAGGTCGCAACCTTGGTACCTGGTTTGGCACCGCTGCCTTTGCACACACCGCAGTCGTCCCAGCTGGGCACGCGAATTTGTGCTTCTTTGCCATTAGCAGCCTCTTCTAACGACACTTCCATTGCGTAACTTAAATCGCCACCTCTGAAAACCTGCCTGCCACCTTGCGCACGCCGCTGCTGCTCGCCAAATACGCCGCCAAAAATATCACCAAACGCCTCTGCAAAGCCCCCAAACCCTTCGCCGCCAGCGCCGCCACGCATGTTGGGATCGACTCCAGCGTGGCCGTACTGATCATAGGCTGCGCGTTTTTGGTCGTCAGACAGCATTTCGTAGGCTTCTTTGGCCTCCTTGAATTTTTCTTCGGCGGCTTTGGCGCTGTCACCCTGATTGCGGTCTGGGTGGTGCTTCATCGCCAGCTTGCGGTAAGCCTTTTTAATGTCTTCGTCGCTGGCGTTTTTGGCAACGCCCAAGGTATCGTAATAGTCTTTTTTAGCCATGTTGGAAAGTCAGAAGATCGTTTTCAGTAAGTTAGCAGGAGCGGGTAAAAAGCGAAAGGATGGAATGCACAAAAACCAAAGCGGAAAGCCGGGATTGCTCCCGTTTTCCGCTTGAGGGACGTCGCGTTGACGCCATCGCCTAAACCCCAATTATCAAGCCTTGTCAGTCTTTTTGACTTCTTTGACTTCAGCGTCCACTACGTTGTCGTCGGCAGGCTTGGCCTGTGCTTGCTCGGCACCTGGTCCAGCACCACCAGCAGCTGCCGCTGCGGCCTTTGAGGCCTCCATATCCGCGTACATTTTTTCGCCAAGCTTCTGGCTGGCTTCCATCAGCGCAGTATTTTTCGCATCGATGGCGGACTTATCGTCGCCCTTCAGGGCTTCTTCCATGTCCTTGATGGCGGTCTCGATCTTTTCCTTTTCGCCTGCATCCAGCTTGTCACCGTATTCAACAAGAGATTTCTTCACGCTGTGCACCATGGCCTCGGCGTTATTTTTAGCGGTGACGAATTCGACTTTTTTCTTATCGTCTTCAGCGTTCAGCTCGGCGTCTTTTACCATTTGCTGAATTTCAGCTTCGCTCAAACCCGAGTTGGCCTTGATGGTGATTTTGTTTTCTTTGCCGGTGCCTTTGTCTTTGGCGCCGACGTGCAAAATGCCGTTGGCGTCGATGTCAAATGACACTTCAATTTGCGGTGTGCCGCGTGCTGATGGCGGAATGCCTTCAAGATTAAATTCGCCCAAGCCCTTGTTGCCTGATGCAATCTCGCGCTCACCTTGAAACACCTTGATCGTTACCGCTGGCTGGTTGTCTTCGGCGGTTGAAAACGTCTGTGCAAACTTGGTGGGAATGGTCGTGTTTTTCTTGATCATCTTGGTCATCACGCCGCCCATGGTCTCAATTCCCAGTGACAGTGGGGTGACGTCTAGCAGCAGCACATCGGTGCGGTCACCTGACAGAACTTGACCTTGAATGGCGGCGCCCACAGCAACCGCTTCGTCTGGATTCACGTCTTTGCGCGGCTCTTTTCCGAAGAAGGCTTTCACAGCGTCCTGCACTTTGGGCATGCGGGTTTGACCGCCAACCAGGATCACATCGTGAATGTCGCCAACAGAGAGGCCGGCGTCTTTCATCGCGGTGCGGCAGGGGGCAATTGTTCGCTCAATCAGCTCGTCAACCAGGCTTTCCAGCTTGGCGCGTGACAGCTTGACCAGCAAGTGCTTGGGGCCGCTGGCTGGGTCGTGCGCGATGTACGGAATGTTGACCTCAGTGGCTGCACTGTTCGATAACTCGATCTTCGCTTTTTCAGATGAATCTTTCAGGCGCTGCAGTGCAACAACGTCTTTGCTCAGGTCAATACCGCTGTCTTTTTTAAACTCAGCAACGATATAGTCAATCACGCGCTGG
>JAYVEE010000352.1:0-9550 GCA_043749005.1 Polaromonas sp.
CTAGAACCCCGCCCGTGGTCGTGGCCGCGGCAAATGGGTACGGCATCCAGCATGTTGACGATGTTGATGTTTGTGCTGGTTTCAGTGGTGGCAGCGCAAGCGGACTGGGGCGGCCCGGTTGGAGCACTGGTTGCCGTGCTGGTAGGCGTGCGTGTGTTGTCAAAAATAGCCGGTGTGGCGCTGGGCAACGTGGGCAGCGGTGCCAGCTGGCAGCAAGGGCTTTGGGTGGGGTGCGCCATGTCGCCGATGTCATCTGTAGCGCTGCTGTTGGTGTCAACCTTTATGGTGGCATCGCCCGTGCTGGGCAAACAGGTTGCCAGTATTGCGCTGCCTGTAATTTTGCTGATGGAGGTGCTGGGTGCGGTGCTGGCCACCGTGGCCATCACACGCGCAGGTGAAAGCTCACGCCCCCCCAAATTAAGGATTAGTCACCACGCAAAAGGGCCAGCGCATGAGTCTTGAAGCCTTTCAAAAATCAGAGGCGCTGTCGCTCGGCGTTGAGCTTGAGCTGCAACTGGTGAACACGCATGACTATGATCTGGCACCCTATGCCGAGGACATGCTGCGGCTGATGAAAAAAATTCCGCTGCCTGGCGCCGTGGTGCCCGAGATGACGTCGAGCATGATTGAAATATCAACCGGGGTTTGCAAGTCGCCATCAGAGGTGTTGGGGCAGCTGACACAAATACGCGATGCCTTGGTCAAAAGCGCAGACAAGCTGAATATTGCTGTTGTCGGCGGCGGCACGCACCCGTACCAGGCCTGGCACGAGCGCCGTATTTATGACAAGCCACGCTTCAGGGAGTTGTCTGAACTGTACGGATACCTGTCCAAACAGTTCACCATTTTTGGCCAGCACGTGCATGTGGGTTGCCCGGATGCCGACACCGCGCTGCTAACCCTGCACCGCATGTCGCGCTACATTCCGCACTTTATTGCACTGTCAGCATCCAGCCCGTATGTGCAGGGGCAGGACACGGCGTTTGACTCGGCCCGGCTTAATTCGGTGTTTGCCTTCCCGATGTCAGGCCGCGCGCCGTTTGTGTTGACATGGGATGACTTCATCACTTACTTCAACAAAATGACGCGCACCGGGGTGGTCACAAGCATGAAGGATTTTTACTGGGACATTCGGCCCAAGCCTGAGTTCGGCACGATTGAAATTCGCGTGTTTGACACGCCACTCACCGTTACACGGGCCGCCGCTTTGTCGGGTTTTGTGCAGGCTTTGAGCGCGTGGTTCATGCATGACCAGCCTTTCATGCCGCAAGAAGACGACTATCTGGTCTACACCTACAACCGCTTTCAGGCCTGCCGCTTTGGGCTGGACGCTGTGTACGTGGACCCCGCCACAGGCAAGCACATGCCGCTGCGCGAACACATTTGGCTTACTTTCAGGCAAATTGAGGTGCATGCCCAGCGACTGGGCGCCGCCTCCTTTATCAGCATGCTGCATAACGGGGTGGAGCGCGGCCAAAACGATGCCAGATGGCTACGTGAAAAGCAGGCTGAAGAAGCGCTGCTGGCGGAAGTGGTGCGACGGGCAGCGCAACGCTTCAGAGGTGATGCGGCCTACGGACAGGGATAAGTCTGGATGGAGAGCTGTATCCTTGCGGCATGTCTGAATTCGATCTGATTGCCCGCTATTTCACCCGGCCCGCAAAGCACGCGGATGTCAAGGTTGCTGTGGGTGTGGGCGATGACTGCGCAATCATCAACCCGTTGCCCGGCATGCAATTGGTCATATCCAGTGACATGCTGGTTGAAGGCCGTCATTTTTTTAGCGACGTCAGTGCCTGCTCGCTGGGCCACAAATCGCTGGCGGTGAACCTGAGCGATCTGGCCGCTTGCGGTGCAACACCTTTGGCCTTTACCCTGGCATTGGCACTGCCCCGAATTGACGAAGCCTGGTTGCAGGAATTCTCACGCGGTTTGTGGGCGCTGGCCGATGCGCATGGCTGCGAGCTGATTGGCGGCGACACCACGCAGGGCCCTTTGACAATTTGCATTACCGTGTTTGGCGACGTCCCGCGCGGACAAGCGCTGTTACGGTCTGGCGCGCAGGTGGGCGATGACATTTACATTAGCGGCACACTGGGTGACGCGCGCCTGGCCCTGGAAGCGCTGCAAGGCAAGATTGAATTGCCCCATGAAATGCTGGCTCAGGCACGGCAACGGCTGGAGCAGCCCACACCCCGGATTGCTTTGGGCATAGCCCTGCGCGGCGTTGCCACCTCAGCCATTGACATCAGCGACGGGCTGGCAGGTGACTTGGGTCATATCCTGAAAGCATCCGGCGTGGGCGCACAGATAGATGCGGACCTTACTATGAACTTAATAGCTGCTTGCACCCATATTTATTGGCTTAAGGACCAATTTGATTCCAAGAAACAGCTGGAAACAGTGCTTTCAGGCGGTGACGACTATGAATTGGCCTTCACTGCGCCGCCCACTGCCCGCCCAGCGGTTCGAGCCGCATCAGCCAGCAGCCAGACAGCCGTGACGCGCATCGGTGTGATTGAAGCTGAGCCAGGTTTGCGACTGGTTGACATGTCTGGCCAGCCCGTCATGGCGCAGTTCGCCTCGTTTGACCATTTCGTGACTTGAAAAAGCATGCGACGTTAAACTCAGGGTTTTCCCCTCTCACAACTCCCACTCCATGAGCGCTTTTAACGAAGAACGTGTGCTGTCCGTCCACCACTGGACGGATAAATTGTTCACCTTCACCACCACACGCGACGAGTCCATGCGCTTTAGCAACGGCCACTTCACCATGATTGGCTTGAAGGTCAATGACAAACCGCTGCTGCGCGCCTACAGCATCGTGTCTGCCAACTACGAAGACCATCTGGAGTTTTTAAGCATCAAGGTGCCCGACGGCCCACTAACGTCACGCCTGCAGCACATCCAGGTCGGCGACACCGTCATCGTCGGCAAAAAGCCGACTGGCACACTGCTGATTGACTATTTGCTGCCCGGCAAGCGCCTGTATTTGCTGTCGACCGGCACGGGGCTGGCACCTTTCATGAGCATCATCCGTGACCCCGAAACATACGAGGCGTTTGAGCAGGTCATTCTGGTACACGGTGTGCGTGAAAAAGACGAGCTGGCTTACCACGACCTGGTGACCGAGCATTTGCCGCAGCACGAGTTTTTGGGCGAGATGATTGGCAAACAACTGCTCTACTATCCCACCGTGACGCGCGAGTCCTACCGCACCATGGGCCGGGTGACTGACCTGATGGCGTCCGGCCAGATGTTTAACGATCTCAAGCTGCCAATCCTTGATGTGGCGAATGACCGCGTGATGATTTGCGGCAGCCCCGGCATGCTCAAAGACCTGAAAGTGATGCTCGAAGAGCGGGGCTTTAAGGAAGGCACAACCTCCAAACCCGGCGACTTTGTGATTGAACGGGCGTTTGCCGAGAAGTGAATTAACAAGCGGCTGATTGCCACCGAATAAATCACAAATGTTCTATTGACAGGACAATAAAAACCGCAATAGCATGCTGGCATGGCTTTGGCTCAATCCGGTACATCGCATCTCCCGCTGCCCAAATACCACCGTATTTACCTGGTGTTGCGCGAGCAGCTGGATGATGGGCGGTTTGTTAACGGACTGCCCGGAGAGCTGGCGCTGGTGGCACAGTTTGGTGTGGCGCGGGTCACGGTTCGGCGGGCTTTGGCCCAACTGGCTGCTGAAGGGCTGATTTCACGCGAAGCGGGGCGAGGCACACGGCCAGTCGACACCAGCGCCAAAACAACTACCCACCAGCGTGCGCACCTGACAGGTCTGCTTGAAAACCTGGTCAGCATGGGCCTGACAACATCAGTCAAGGTACTGGAAGTGCGCGGCATTTCTGCGTCTGACTCTGTAGCCAGCGCCCTTCAAATCAAAGTGGGTGATGAAGTGCAAAAGGCGGTGCGCGTGCGCAGCACCAAAGAAGGCGCGCTGTCGCACATCACCACCTACGTGCCGCAAGGTTTAGCCCGGTCATTTGGCCGCCGCGAGCTGGCCAAAAAACCGATTTTGGTGTTGCTCGAAGAATCGGGCGTCAAGGTTGGTCGGGCGCATCAGACGATTTCTGCACGGCTGGCCGACAGCGGCGTAGCCGAGCATCTGGATGTGGCGGTGGGCACCGCCCTGCTGGCGGTACGCCGCCTGATTTATGACGAGCTGGACAAGCCCATCCAGTGGCTGCATGGCCTGTACCGGCCTGACCGTTATGAATACCAAATGGAGCTTTCCCGCGTCGGCAATATTGATGCCAAGGTGTGGGTGAGCAAAGACCTTTCTGCCCGATTTTCCTGATTTTTTCTTTCAGGTTTTTTCCAAGTTTTAACCAGGAGTCACCATGTCAATGTCTCAAAATTCACGCCGCATGTTTATCGCCCAGTCTGCAGCCGCAGCCTCTAGCCTGGCCTTCCCTTTAGTCGCAGGCGCACAGCCCAAAGCCATCAAGATTGGTGTACTGCACCCGGTCACAGGCGCTCTGGCTTATTCGGGCCAGCAGTGCCGTGAAGGCGCATTGATGGCGATTGAAGACATCAACAAATCAGGCGGTATCAAGTCGCTTGGTGGCGCAAAAATTGAAGCGCTGCTGGGCGATGCGCAGTCGTCACCACAAGCCGGTGCAGCTGAAATTGAAAAGATGAATGAAGCCGGTGTATCTGCCGTGCTGGGTGCCTTTGCCTCGGCTATTTGCCTGGCCACGACGCAGGCCGCCGCCAAGTACAACCTGCCGCACGTGGTGGACGTGGGTGTGGCCGACCAGATCGTCGAGCGCGGTTTGAAAAACACCTTCCGCTTTGGCCCGGGTTACCGCAAGTGCGCCGAGGTGGCAGTGGCCAACCTGCATGTGCTGAACACTGCCGCTGGCAAACCCGCCAAAACAGTGATGATCATTCATGAAGAGTCTTTGTTTGGCACGGGCACTGCCAACCTGCTGGCGCGCGAGCTGCCTGGGTACGGATACGACGTGAAAGAAGTCATCAAGCACGCCAACCCGACACGCGATTTCAACAACATCGTGCTGCGTATGAAAGCCATCAACCCAGACATCGTGATCCCGGCTAACTATTACAACGAATACGCCCTGCTGGTGCGCACCATGCAGCAGCAAAAAGTGGCGCCCAAAGCGATTTTCTCGGTGTTGGGTGGCGCGGCATCCAGCTACAAGTTTGTCAAGGAATTTCCCGATGCCGCAAACGGCATCATTGACTGCAACCACTGGTTTAACCCCAAAGACAAGCGCTCTCTTGAGCTGAAAAAGCGGGTCGAAGCCAAGGGGTTGTTCTTCAGCTACGAGGTCTTCATGGCCTACACCGGCATGCGCCTCTTGGCTGATGCAATTGACCGGGCTAAATCGGTTGACCGCGCAGCGATCATTGATGATCTAGCCAACAGCACCTTTGCCGACCACATCATGCCCTACGGCACCACCAAGTTTGTCAATGGCCAAAACATGGGCGCGCAGCCGCTGATGACACAGGTTTACAAAAACGACATCAAGGTGATCATTCCGCGAGATTACCGGGAAGTCGATGCCGTATTTCCTTTAAAGGCCTAGATTGATGCCCCCACGTTCTTCACTTCCTGCAGTCTCTGCCCTTCGAGGGGACGCGGCCTTGCTTGGAGCGCCCCGGCGCTGGCGACCCTCCTCATGATGTTCGACGCAGGGATTCTTTTTTCATCCGTTTTGAACGGCCTGACGACCGGGGCGGTGTATGCCCTGATCGCGCTGGGCCTGACGCTAATTTACGGTGTGTTGCACATCATCAATTTTGCGCACGGCGCATCGTTGATGCTGGCGCTATATGCCGTTTACATGCTCAAAATTCAGTTTGGAATTGATCCTTATCTTGCGCTCCCAATTGTTGTGCCCGGCATGTTTGTGCTGGGCTATGCCCTGCAGCGCGTCATCATCAACCGGGCCAGTCATGGCAAGGATGAAAACATTTTGCTGGTCACGCTTGGCATTTCCATTGTGATGGAAAACGCCGCACTGCTGTTTTTCAAATCGGACACGCGCACCATTGACACCGCTTACACCCTCACCACCATTCCGATTGGCCCCGCCATGATTGCGCTGCCCAAGCTGGTGGCGTTTGCCGGGGCATTGGTCGTTTCAGCTATCTTGCTGTGGATCGTGGGCAAAACAGATTTGGGCCGCGCCATTCGCGCTGTTGCCAAAGAAAAACATGGTGCCAAACTTATGGGCATTGATGTGGACCACGTGTACGCCATGAGCTTTGGCATTGGCCTGGCCTGCCTGGGTGCAGCGGCCTGCTTTTTGCTGCCTGCGTATTACGTCAACCCGCAAGTCGGCAGCGGCTTTGTACTGGTGGCCTTTACCGTGGTGGTGCTGGGCGGCATGGGCAGCTTTGGCGGTGCGTTGATTGGTGGCCTGTTGGTGGGCGTGGTTGAATCACTCGGCGGCCTGTACCTGGGTGAGTCGCTAGGGCAGATTGGTATTTTTGTGATTTTTATTGGTGTGCTGCTATTCAGACCGCAAGGCTTGTTTGGAGCCAAGGCATGAATGCGATGCTGAGACAGCTTGGCGGCATTGCTCTGTTTGTGGCCGTGGTGGCCTGCATTCCCCTGTTTACCGAATCGGGTGTCGTGCTGAACTTCGTGATGATGGCTTTGTACGCTGCGTTGCTAGCCCAGGCCTGGAATATTCTGGGCGGCTTTGGTGGGCAGTTTTCATTTGGCCATTCGCTGTTTTTTGGCACAGGGGCTTACATTCAGGCTATGGCGCAATTGCAGGGTGGCTTGAACCCCTGGCTAGCGTTGGTGCTGGCAGTGTCTGGCAGTGCGGTTATTGGACTCATGGTGGGCGCTTTGACTTTTCGCTACGGGCTGAAGGGCTCGTACTTTGCGCTGGTCACACTGGCTTTTGCCGAGGTGTTTCGTATTCTCGCGCTGTCTGTCCCCTTCACGGGAGCGGGTGTAGGCCTGATGATTCCGCTGGCCGAGTCATTTGCCAACATGCAATTTGCGTCACGCAAAGGCTACCTGTATTTGATATTGGGTTTTGTGTCAGCAGCGCTGCTTGTCACCTGGTGGCTCAAGCATTCGCGTTTTGGCGCTTACCTGCAAGCCGTACGTGACAACGAAGACGCAGCGCGCGCCGTTGGCGTGAATCCCTTTACGGTCAAGCTGGGAGCGATTGGCCTTTCCAGCGCTTTGATGGGTGCAGGCGGAGCTTTTTATGTGCAGGTATTTCAGTACATTGACCCGGGCATTGCTTTTGGGCCCGGGACGTCAGTAGAAGCTTTGGTGGCAGCCATTGTGGGCGGCATTGGTACGCTGTGGGGGCCGGTACTGGGCGCCGTGGTGCTTCATGTGCTGGCCGACATCACGCGCAACCTGTTTGGCCAGTTGCCGGGCATCAACATGGTGATTTACGGCGTCGTTCTGGTGCTGATCGTGATGTTTCTCCCACGCGGCATTGCCGGGTTGGGCGCCACCGTCAAATCGCTTTTCAGCAAAAAGGGTAAGCCATGACCAGCGCCTTGCTCAGCATCAACGGTCTGTCCAGATCATTCGGTGGTTTGAAGGCGGTGCAAAACGTGTCGCTCAGCGTGCCTACTGGCAGCCTGACAGCATTGATCGGTCCGAACGGTGCGGGCAAAACCACGCTGTTTGCCCTGATGTCCGGATTCTTGAAACCTGACAGTGGCAGCGTGCATTTTGATGGCGCTGACATCACGGGACGCGCACCGCATATCAACGCCGTCAATGGCATGACCCGCACCTTTCAGATTGTGCAACCCTTTGCCTCGCAAACCGTTCGCGAAAATATTGCGGTGGGCGCGCATCTGCATGTCAAAAGTCGCCCCGCTGCTTTTCTGGAAGCAGAGCGCATTGCAGCACAGGTCGGCTTGCTGAAACAAATTGACCAGCCTGCAGGCGAGCTGACGGTGGCTGGCCGCAAGCGGCTTGAGCTGGCGCGGGCTCTGGCCACCCAGCCCCGGCTGCTGCTGCTTGATGAAGTGCTGGCCGGACTGAACCCGCAAGAAATTGCAGAGATGATGCCGGTGGTGCGCAGCATAGCGGACAGTGGCATCACTGTGCTGATGATTGAACATGTGATGCAGGCTGTGATGAACCTGGCCGCGCATGTGTGGGTACTGGCGCAGGGCCAATTGATTGCAGAGGGTTCGCCGAACGAAGTCACCAGCAATGAAAAAGTGGTTGAAGCCTATCTGGGACATGGCACAGCAGCGCGCTTGCGCGCCGCTGAACTTGGCAGGGTACCAGCATGAATGCGCTGCTGGACATCAAAAGCTTGCGCGGCGGCTACGGTCAGGTCGAAGTGCTGCGCGCTGTTGATTTAACTGTTCAGTCTGGTGAAATTGTGGCACTGCTGGGCAGCAATGGTGCGGGCAAATCAACCCTGGCCAATGTGGTCTGCGGCATTTACCTGGCATGGGGCGGAAGCGTGCAGTTTGACAGCGGCAACTTGAGCGGTGCGCATTACCGCGATGTGGTCAAGTCAGGGTTGATTCAGGTACCCGAGGGTCGCAAGGTCTTTCCCAACTTGAGCGTGCTGGAAAATCTGGAGCTCGGCTCTTTCACCCGCGCACGAGAGCGCCGTGCCAGCAATCTTGACAAGGTATTTCGCATTTTCCCGCGCCTGAAAGAACGCCTGGGTCAATTCGCAGGCACCATGAGCGGCGGCGAGCAGCAAATGCTGGCCATTGGCCGGGGCTTGATGGCAGAACCTAAATTGCTGATTCTGGATGAACCCTCACTCGGCCTGTCGCCGCTGCTGGTCGAAGAAATGTTTACTCTGATTACACAGCTGCGCGGTGATGGTTTGGCCATTTTGCTGGTCGAGCAAAACGTCGGACAGTCGCTGGAGATTGCTGACCGTGCCTACGTACTTGAAAACGGCAGCATTCGCTTTGCAGGGTTACCAGCGGAGTTGCTGGGCAGTGATGCGCTGCGCAGAGCTTATCTGGGACTTTGACCTGATGACATTAAAGCGCCGTACTGTTTTGCTAAGTGCTACTGCTTTGATAGCTGTTCGCGCTCATGGGCAAGCTGCTGTAACCAGAATTCTGGTTGGCGCACCGGCTGGTGGCTCGACCGACACACTGGCACGCACGCTGGCGCAAGAACTGAGCCGCTTGCTGGGCAAAACAGTCGTTGTTGAAAACCGGCCGGGTGCAGGTGGCAACATTGCAGCAGATAGCGTGGCCAAGTCAGCGCCTGATGGCAACACGCTTTTGATGAGTTTTACCAGCCATGCCATCAATGCGTCGCTTTATTCATCACTACCTTTTGACCCAGTCAGAGACTTCACGCCGCTAACTTGCGTCGCCACCTCGCCCTCCATTTTGGTGGCCCATCCGTCTGTTGCTGCCAAAGACGTGCGCGAACTGATTGCACTGGCCAAAGCCAAACCCGGCAAGCTCAACTTTGCCATTGGTGCGGTCGGGTCGTCGCTGCACCTGGCGGGTGACCTGTTCAAGATGCAGTCTGGCGCCTACATCGTCAACATTCCGTATCGCGGCACCGCGCCTGCCATACAAGACGTGA